>JAGWHJ010000026.1 GCA_028866835.1 Microcaldota archaeon
AATTGAGACCGGCAGGCGAGGCCAACAGTAATGCCCGTTCTACAAATTATCTTATCAAAAAGGTTAAGATATTATTCTGGCCAATATCTCCGTGCAGTTTTTCGGTAAGTATGCTTTTCATATGAAATAGATATCCATGGGTAAAAAATTTGTCTGCGGACTTTTCATGGGAAGGTTCCAGCCATTCCACAAAGGGCATATGTCTGCGCTCAAGTTCGCGAGCGCCAGATGCAAGGAGATCGTCATAGGCATCGGCAGCTCGCAGCATTTCAACACCGAAAGAAATCCCCTCTCCTCATCAGACCGCATAAAGATAATCCGCGCGGCTCTTTCCGGCTCGAAAACACGTTCCGCAATAAGGGTCATCGACGTGCCCGATTTCAATGATAACGACAAATGGTTTGGGTACATAAAAAGCAAGGAACCGAAAATAGATGTCGTGTTTTCACGCAACAGTCTGGTAAAGAGCATATTCAGGGATCATGGCATAACTGTGATTTCACCGCCCTGGCATGACAGAAGAAGGCTTGCCGCAACCAAGATAAGGGGCCTCATAAGGAAAGGCAGGCGCTGGCAGGACCGCGTGCCAAAAGGCGCAGTGGCCGAGATAAACCTCCGGAAGGAAAAGATAATTAGGTCTGGCTAGAAGCCCCCACGCTCTAGGCGTAGGGCGTAACCTGTGGCCTTACCGTCCCATTGTACGGCCCATTCCCCACTGTAAGAAGGAACGGCTGAACGCCTCCGCCGCACTGTCCGTCTATCCTTACCCAATATGTGTTGTATTCTGCGCTTGAATTCGCTGCTATGCTCACAGTAAATGATACAACGGAGTTGTTAGTGATGTTGAACAACGTCGGTTCAATCGTCACATTTACTCCTGGGCTTGACATGTTGAAGCCGTTGCTGCTGTTTATCTGTTGCAGCACCGCATAGTGCATCCTTGTAGTATTGAAGCCCTGCGGCTCGTTCAATACGTTCGCCATCCTCTCACTTATGTGGAGCACACCTGCGGCGTCCCTTGCCAGGACGTAGTCCGCCACCGTTCCATAGCTTGAGTTAAGCTGGTAATACGAAAGCCCGCTGTATCCGGTAACATTGCCGATTATCTGGTAGAAAAGCATAGGGCACGCCCTTGCTGTCCCAATTCCGCCACCAGGTATCTGCACCGTTGTGTTCTGGACCGAATTCTGCGCAGTCGTGTTGTTTGAAGACGAAATGTACGGCGCCACGACCGGCCCATGGCCATAATAGTAGAAAACCGATGCCAATGCAAGCAGGCCTATGACAACTATCGCACCAACTATGTACTTGATTGCTATCATGCTCGAGGCCGTTTGGCTTGCCTTATAGTACTTGAGCTTCTTGAAATGCTCGTTCTCGACCTTCTCAACCGCGCCCATCGACGCCAGCTCGTCCATGTGCTGGCTCACGGTTGCGGTTGAAAGGTTGAGCTCCCTGCTGAGCTCGGTGATCGTCATTTCCTTCTTCTTTAGGAGATCGAGTATCCTCTTCTTTGTTTCAAGGGTCTTTCCCATGATTAGCTATCCCAATATAGATATAAAGAGCTTTTTAGAAATGTAGGTTTTTGCTAGGTTTTCATGCCGTGGGAACCTGTTAGCGCCTGTAGTGCATGTTCCCGCCCCTTCCGTGGTGGCTTCTGAACCTGCCGTTATCCTGATGGCCGCCGCGATAGAACCTGCCTCCTCCACCGCCACCACCTCTGAATCTCGGTCTCCCTTCATCAAAACCGTGGCCTCGTCCCTCCCCCATGAAAGCCCTCGCATCCCTGAACTGCTCGAAATCAAGCGTCAGCCTCTCCATCTGTACGTTCGTCATGTACTCTATGTCCCTTATCAGGTTCTTCTGGTTCACGCCAACGATGCTGAATGCCTTTCCATCGGCGTTCATCCTTGCGGACCTGCCCACCCTGTGCACGTACACGTGCGGATCCTCCGGTATGTCGAAGTTTATGACATCAGAAATTCCCTCGATGTCTATTCCCCTGGCGGCTATGTTTGTCGCTATGAGGAATTGAGCCCCCCTCTTGAACGTCCTCATCGAGTGTTCGCGCTTTGCCTGCGTGAGGCCGCCATGGAGCAATATAGATTCTATCCCCTGCTTTCTCAATGCGTTGTATATCGCATCGGCCGCGTACTGCGTCTGCACGAATATTATGGCTTTCTTAGGCGAAAACTGCTTTATGTACGCCAGGAGGTTCGCGAATTTGAACCTTCCTTCAGAGATGCAGTAATAGTGCTTTATCTTGTTTACCACCAGCTCCTCTTCGTTTCCTATCTTCATGTACGAGAATTCGTGCATGTGCCTCCTTGCAACGTTTATGATCCTCTCCGGCATAGTTGCCGAGAAGAGCAGCGTCTGCTTCCTCTCCGGAGTTTTTGACATTATAAACTCAATATCGTCTATGAAACCCATGTCCAGCATGGTGTCCGCTTCGTCAAGAACGAGGAACCTTATACGGCTGAGGTCCAATGCCCCCCGCTCGATAAGGTCGATTATCCTGCCTGGCGTTCCTATCACTATGCCTGGATTGTGCCTAAGGCTCTGTATCTGTATGTTTATGGACGCCCCTCCATAGACAACCGCCGCATTCTCCCTCTGGTACAGCCTGAGCTTCCTTGTGAAGTCGTATATCTGCATCGCAAGCTCCCTTGTTGGCACCACGACAAGCGCGTGCGTTCCTTCGTTTGCCGCACCTGACTGGATTATGGGTATGAGGAAGGCGCCGGTCTTGCCCGTGCCCGTCTTCGCCCTTACTATAACATCCTTTCCGGTGAGCGCTATCGGTATTACCTGCTCCTGAACGTCAGTGGCCTTTATGAAATTGATCCTCTTCAGGGCTTCAACTAGCTCTGGCTTTAGGTTCATCTCTGAGAAGTGCTTCAACTTAACACCGTAATAAAAGCAAAAGAGGCAGTCCCGGTGTTGGTCCGGCTATAGTGGAATAACTGCACCATGCTTCCATAGAATCTCCCTGTTCAGGTATTTAAAGGTATATGACGAAGTTACAGAAACACTTAAAACTGGCTAATGCGATTATTTAGCATCAAATGCAATCTGCTAGCGTTTATCATGGATGCCAAACTCGATGGCCTTGGGGAGAGGGCCATAATAAAGCAGATAAGAAGACAGTACGACTACAGCTGGCCTGACGATGATTGCGCCTTTGTGGAAAATGGGCGTGAATACCTTCTTCTCTCGACGGATTCCATATCCCGCAGCGAGCACATTCCCGATGCTGCCAAATATCGCACTATTGGCTATTTCTTTGCTGCCGTCAACCTAAGCGATATCGCTGCGATGGGTGGCAAGCCCAAGTACTTCATGTCTGCGTTAACACTTCCAAAAGGCATGAAGCTTAAAGAGCTCAGGGAGCTCGAAAGAGGCATGCGCAAGTGCCTTGACAGATACGACGTTAAGCTAATAGGCGGCGACCTGAAGCCCGGCCGCGAGCTCAATCTCTCGGGGACGGTTATGGGCATCGTGCCGAGGAAGTCAATCCTGAAGAGAACCGGCGCGCACGACGGGGACATAGTATGCATTACCGGCGAACTCGGAAGGAACGCCGCTGGATACTACCTATGGAAGCAGGGCGGATTAAGGAAGGGGGCAGAGATGCTGCTCAAGGTAGAGCCCCGCATATGGGAGGGCCTAGCCATATCGGAGGCAGGTGCCTCATCGGCAATAGACCTTTCGGACGGATTGTTTGCTGCATTGCTGCAACTAAGGGAGATCACTTCGCACGGATTCGAGATAGACTACTCTAAAGTACCAATAAACAGAGAAGCTGGGCTTGTCTCAAAACGCTTCGGAATAAGCATTGAGGACATCGCCTTTGATTTCGGCGGCGAATACGAGCTCCTATTCACGGTTCCAAGATCAAGGATAAAGGGCCTCGAGGCCATGGCCAAAAGCAAGGGCTTCAAGATCAGCAGGATAGGGGTCGTCAAGGGCAAAGAATGCATGCTTATTAAGAACGGCAGGAAAAACCGGATAAAGGGCCATGGATATGAGCATTTCAGCGTTTAGGACCCTGTGATTCCATGCATGGTAATTTAATATGCTTTGAAGGCATAGACGGCGTCGGGAAGCGCACCCAGACCGCGCTGCTTAGCGAGAAATTGGAAGGCCTTGGGATCAAGGCGAAAAGCTACACCTACCCTGACTATCCCTCTGTGTATGGGCAGATCATACGCAGCTACCTCGATGGCAACATGGCTTTGGGCAGGATGGAGCATTTCATGCTTTTCCTGATCGACATCATGAAGGATAAGAGCTCCATAAACGAGGACCTAGTCGGCGGAAATGTTGTAATAATGGACAGATACCTTTATACTGCAATAGCCTACATCTGCCCGTCCGGGCTTGACTATTCAAAGGCAAAGAAATTCATGGGCCTTATGGATCTCCCCAGGCCATCAACCGTATTCTATCTTAGCATGCCTGCCAAACTTGTCTCGGAGAGAAAGATCGGCCAGAAAGGCAATCTTGACAAATTCGAGCGCGACACAAAGTTTTTGGACGATGTCAAGAAATTCTATGGAAAGATGATGAAAGAAAAGTACCTCTGCAATGATTGGATCAAGGTGGACGCCTCAAGGTCCATAGAAGAGGTTCACAAAGACGTCATTTCCTCTTTGAATAAAACGATATTGAAGGGTAAATAACCCAGAAGCGGGATTATATATGGCGCAAGCATTTCGGGCTAGGAACAGAAATCAAGAACACGCCCAGCTATCTATGAAAGAGCACGGCGGCGTTTACTTCGTTACGTCGAGAAGTTTCGGGGTAAGCCACCTGGAATCTGCAGAGATGGCGCTCAAGGGCGGCATCCGCATAATACAATACCGCGAAAAGGAGGCGGATACGGGTGTAATGGTGGAGGAGGCAGGCAGGATCAAGGAACTGTGCAATTCCTACAGGGCCATCTTCATAGTCGATGACAGGGTGGATGTTGCAATGGCCGTCGGGTCCGACGGCGTCCACCTCGGCCAGGAGGATATGCCCCTGCGCATCGCAAGAAGGATGATGCCCGACAAGATAATAGGCGTATCCGCAAAGACCCCGGAGCAAGCGATCGAGGCGGAGAAGGATGGCGCAACATATCTCGGAGTTGGTGCCGTATTCCCGACAACCACAAAGGTGAAGACAACTGTAATAGGAATGGGAGGGTTCACGAAGGTCAGGGAGAGCACCGGTCTCCCGGTTTATGCGATAGGTGGCTTGAATATTGGGCATATCCGAGAGCTCAGGGGGCTCGGAGCCGACGGGATTGCGGTAATCACAGCAGTCATCGCTTCAAAAGACCCCCAAAAGGCAGCCGAGGCTCTGGTAAAGGAGTGGCGTGAGTCAAAGCCATAGCCAAGAATAACAAATAAATATACCAAGCCCGTTATCAAAATGCTGGTCTTATGAGAGAGATAAATCCTGGCATCTTCAGGGCATACGATATACGCGGAATATATCCAAAAGACATAGACGAGGAATTCGCGAATCTTGTTGGCAAGGCATTCGGTACTTATATCGGAGCCGGCAAAAAGGTGCTATTGGGAAGGGACGTGCGCAAGAGCAGCCCCAGTCTTGCAGAGTCTGCGGCAAAAGGAATTCTCGAAATGGGCGTCGATGTAGTGGATGCGGGCGTAATCCCAACGCCGTTGCTGTATTTTGCCATATCGCGCTACTCCCTTGATGGCGGAATAACTGTAAGCGCAAGCCACAACCCACCGGAGTGGAACGGCTTCAAGATGTGCAAGAAGGACGCGTATGTCATAGGATCGGATAGCGGCCAGGCCGAGCTAAAGCGGATGATTGAAAACGGCAGGTTCTCCAAGGCCAAAATCCCGGGCGAGATGGTTGACAAGAGCAAAGAGATACTTGCAGAGTATCTCCACGACATCTCGGAGGGCATAGCTGTCAGGAAAGGACTAAAGATCGGCGTGGATCCAGGCAACGGGGCATACTCTGGCATTGCAAGCGGCCTTCTGAAGAAAAAGGGGGCTGAGGTCTACGCAATAAGCGACAGGCCTGATGGAAGTTTCCCTTCAAGGTCGCCGGAGCCCAAGGCCACTACCATAACCGAACTTATAAAGCTTGTAACAACAAAAGGCCTTGATTTCGGCGTCGCCTTCGACGGCGATGGCGACAGGGCGCTTTTCGTTACGGAGAACGGGGCTGTAATACCCGGTGACATTCTGCTTGCGCTCTTCGTAAGGGAGTACGTCAAGAAGGGCGATAAGGTAGTATACGAGGTCTCCTGTTCAAGCGCGGTAGAGGATGAGATAAAGGCAAAGGGAGGCGTGCCAAGACTTATACGAGTTGGGCATTCCTACTTCAAGAACACGATGAAATCAGAGCAATGCCGCTTCGGCGGGGAGATCTCGGGGCACATGTACTTCAAGGAGGTGTACGGCTCTGACGATGGCCTTTACGCCGCGCTGAAGGTTGCTGACATGCTGTCAAAGAGCGGCAGGAGCTTCTCCGAAATGGTCGCAAAACTGCCGAAGTATTCAAAGACATATATGGAGTTTGACGCTGATGACGCTGTCAAATTCAGGATAATCGACAGGCTCAAGGATACCCTTAAGAACACAGGCAGGATCATAGACGTTGATGGGGTAAAGGTAATAACCGACAGGGGCTGGTTCGTGCTCAGGGCATCAAACACGACACCGAAGGTCAAGTGCAGCGCGGAGGGACGCACCGAAGAGGACATGCGCTACATGCTGAGCACCGCTGAGCGCGAGTTCAGATACGCTTCTGAAGCCGTAAGGTGAGCGCAGGCAATAGGCTTAAAATACAGTTAGTACACATATATGGAATACAGCTTTTCTGATGTTAAGTGGTTTAGATGAAACTAAGGCCAGCAAGGGCGGTAAGGAGCATACACAGCCAGGCATGGGCCAGATACTCCATAAAGAAGCCCAGGAAGAACTACATCAAGGCCCTGCCGCACACGAGCCTGCTGATCTTCAGGATGGGCGTAGACAAGCCCAGCCATACCGTAAGGATGTCGCTCGTATCGGACCAGTACGTCCAGATAAGGTCCAATTCGCTCGAGGCCGCGAGGCAGGTTGCGAACAAGCACCTGGAGCGTGAGCTTATCAACAACTACTACTTCATGCTCCTGCCGCACCCGCACAGCGTCATAAGGGAGAAGAAGAGGGCAACAGGAGCAGGAGCAGACCGTATCTCGCAGGGAATGTCCCTGTCCTTCGGGAGCCCATCGTCCGTGGCGGCCCGGGTGCAGAGGGGGCAGACGGTTTTCATGCTCAAGCTGCCCGAGAACGCAAAGGAGATCGGAAGGCAGGCACTCAAAAGAGCATCTTCAAAGCTATCGGGCACTTACTCGATAGTAGCTTCCAGCATAGAGAAGCCAAAACGCACCGCAGCGGTGGCAAGGCAGCAATAGCCTATTCCTACATCAATACGATTGAGGACAGTACAACTGCATTGATTCCAAAGAGGACAAAATCGTAAAAATCCACCGCATTGAGAGGAAATCTCTTCAGCGATAAGACTGCAAATAGCAAGACGATAGTCACAGTTCCTGCGATATAGAATCGGAGCGGCAGGCCTACAATAAGGTAAAGGTTCGTCAGGCTGACGGCCAGATTAATGCAGATCATCGCGCAGGAAGATGGCCTTGGCCTTTTGATGTTTATGAGCCCTTCAAAGCTCATCCAACCACCAGGTGTGCTCCGATGGCTATCGAGAAAAGCACCGAAAGGCCCACCACCTCTTCCCAAAGCGCCCTGCCCGAATCCAGCCCAGAGGCCAGTCTCACTGTAACCAAAAATGCAGCAAGTACCGCGATTATCAATCCGTCTGTTTTTACAATATCTATGATAAAGCTAGATATAAGCTCCATTCCCGCTCACCACTTTCAGCCTGTCCATGCAAAGATACGCGGCTATCAGGCTGTGGCCTCCCGAAGGCAGCAGCAGCCCATCCAGGAACGTATCTTTTCTTTCTGACAGAACCGTCAGAAGGTCTGGCCTGTGCTCTTCTATAATTGCCATACAACTGCTGTCGCTCAGGTCCCAGATCCCAAGCGCTCTTGCCGCCATGGCCCTTGCGTTCTCTGCTGAGCATGAGATGCCATTTGTGATCAATTCGTCGTTTAAGAAGGCATCAGGATCCGTTTTGAGACAATCCATCATCCCATCTGCGCCTGCCATGTTCGGGCCGCATTCGGTATTAACCATGATTCTTGTTTTGTAGGCGCCCAGCGACCTTACCAATAGCAGTATCGCCACGCCCACAAGTATGGGCAGCAGATTTGCAAGGTAGCCGAGACTATCCATGCTTTATCACACTGAACTTGTCTCTTGATGAATAAACGACCCTGTACCCGATCTCCGAAATGCCGTTTAACGCTTCCCGTATCTCCTTCCTGCCGACATGGACCTCCGCTTCTATTGCCTCTATCGAAGCGTTGTAGTTGTACGACGAAGCGATCAGTCTCTTTAGCAACAGCATTGCTTGTTCCGTTTTATTCTGCAGATCCCTCTTCAGGGCACCGTTTTCATCGGAAAGGGCCAGTATCCTCTTCGAAAGTATCACGTCCCCGCCATGCTCGTGCTCCTTCAGATTAAAGTTCTTCAGGTATCCATTGAGCTGCTGGGCCGATAGCGCCTCTATGAGATAAGGGGCCAGGTCATCTAATCCCACCACATAGCAATCCCTCAGAAACAGGATGATGTCAACCAGCATGGTTAAGGCATCGTTTGTGAAGTAGACGGGAGAGACCGCCGAGCTTAATTCTATTGCGACGCTATCCCGTCTGAACTCAAATTTATAGCTCGTGTCCATGGACCAATTGCAATTAATGCAGTATGTCAGCATGTCGTCCCCCTCGGCGGCCAGCTCGAGGCCTGGATATCCAAGCAACGCTCCCTGCAGAGCTTCAAATCCATTCGTAAGCCTGGCGCTGATGGATATCCTTCCTCTCAAGCATCGATTAGCCTTTCCTTCCAAGCGTATCGCCCTTTTCTAGAAGAAGCGCCATAGAGAAAGCATCGGCTATGTCACTATCCCTGAAGCCGAGCTCCCGCATTGCCCTGAGCACCAGGTGCCTGTCGCCGCCGTGCTCGATCAATTGCCTTATTAGCCACCACAGCTCGATCGATTTGCGCTCGTTAGCAGTATTTACTATCTGCCTTAACGCATCCCCATCGCAAACTCTCCCGAGCACGCGGTTCAGCTTATCCAATCCTATCTCTATCTCCATGCCATCAACCGCTATTCTAAGCATATTCTCTAACTTCACGCCAAGGAATTTCCTGACCGCGAAGGCCGTCCGTTCATCGGACTTGTATATCCTTATCAGGAAAAAGCTTCCAGTCCCAAGTTTCTGTATCGCCTCTGAATCAGCTTGCGGAAGCAGATAATTCTTCGAAAGCCTCTCTATGCTCCCTCTCTCCTGGGTCCTGAAGATGAACAAGGTTGCAATGTTGGAAGTTACTACAAGATCTGCATCTTCAAGTATCTGCGACGCCAGGATCAAGCCGATCCCGTATTTCCTCCCCTCCCTTATCAAGGTCTGCAGGCTTTCGCTGAGATGCAGCAATTTCCATGCCTCATCAAAGAAGACAAAAACGCGCCTGGAAGCCGCAAGGTCCCTCCCCCTCATCTTGGATACCAGCTTCCCAAGTATGCCCTCGGCCGCATTTGCCCTCTGCTTCTCGCCAAGGCTGCTAAGATCAAAATAGGCCAGGACGCCATCCTGCTCATAGTCTATGTCGTTGGTCTCTGATTTGTGGTACTCCACTCCAAAGGTTTTTGCAAACTCGCGGTATTCTCCCACAAAGTCGATAAGTATTATGTTGCATCCCGATATGACCGATAGCTTGAGCGCCAGGCTCTTCATGAGATAGGTCTTCCCGCTGCCTGTCATCCCAATTATGAGCGCATGGGGATTCATCATTGAATCGAAGTCGATGAAGACGGGCTGCATGTATGTTGACGAATAGCCCAGGAAGACACCATTGCTGTAGGAACAAAGAATCCCCCTTGACCCAGGTTCGTTAGTTCGCGGGACCTTGAGCAGCGACTCAACCATCAATCTGCTTCCTCTCGTCTCCATTAACCCATCTCTAGTTCATTTAGAAGCCTTTCGCCCTTTAGTATCTCGTAGTCCACTCCAAAAGTGGCCGCAAACTTTCCAGCTATCGAATCCAGGCTCCTTGCAGCTTCCTTCCCTGCCTCTATCTCGCTTTCACTGACCGTTGTTGCCTTTATCCTTACAAGAATCTCGAACGAGTTGCCGCTTTTGACAAGATGGTTGATTTCCGATTCCAGGAGTTCCATCTCCCTCTTCAGCTTGTTGATCTTTGCATACGATGCCGCCGAAGCCCTGGAAAGCTCTATCTCCTTCATCCTTCTCTTCGTCTCCAGCGGCTCGACAAGGGCCTTCTTGTCTATCTGCTTTAGCGCAATTGCAAACTCGAAGGGATCCTTGATTGTTTCCAAAAGGTTGGTTATCGATATGTCCTTGCCTTCAAGCTTTCTATCCGGTTCAAGGATCGCTACTGCCACGCCGCGATACGCGGCCCCAACCCTCTTCGTGACATAGCCAAGATCCTGGCCAAGCTTATAGCCATTGTATATCTCGATCACCTTCGATCTCCTTATAAGGTAGTTGTTTATCATGTGGCCCGTGTGAAGGTAAGCTACGGAGACCAGCAGCATGAATGCCGACAGCAGCAGGAAAACCCAGTTGTACAGGGCTATCGCGGTCATCAGCATCAGCGCTGAGGCAGAGTAGATGAAATAAGAATAAATCCTGTTTGTGCGTTCGTGTTCTTGCATCCGGATCACAGTATGTCGAGTATCCAAAACGAGGTTTCGGAGCCGAGGAGGCGCGACAGCTCTCTCACCGAAACTGCCGTGAGGACCACGCTGAAGGCGGGAAGGATGAACGTGTACACTATGTAGAAGGACAGCATGTCGACCAGCCAGTTCAGCACCCCGCTAAAACTGCTTATCAATGACGAAACGGCACCCTCTATCGCCGCCACCACTCCGACGCTCTTGCTTTGCTGGGCAGCCAGTATTGCGTTCTTTACGTTTGTAGCGTTCACGGTAAAGCCCTGGATGCTTGTTGAATTGACGCCAGCCACGTAAGTACCTGCCATAAATGCATTCAGCACATAGGAGAGCGGGAGCACCACGTATGTTCCTATAAAAACCGCAATGATGAAGCCTCCAAGGCGCCTCGTGGGGTAGAACGACCTTAGTATGAGGCCGACGGGCAGCAGCGCCGTGAGCGCGCCTACCGATATGAATACCAATACGGATGACTGCACCAAGGCTCCTATTTCAACGGTGGTTAGCGACCGTATCAGGTACTGCAGGGTGCTGAGCAGCGGGCCCATGGCCTGCCCGAAAGACAGCGTAAAGCCAAAGATGTTCACCCCTATGGAACCTATCACCCCAAGCACTGCATTGAGCCCGAACAGGGCCGTAATCAGCCCCAGCACGCTGCTCGCAATTGACGGATGGTATACGCCCATGTACGTATAGCCCGTGCCGCCAAGATAGTTGTAGGCCAGGCATAGCGCCACATTGCCCTGCATGAACTGCTGGCAGCTCATGCTTATCCCGTTGCCCAGTGTGACATTAGTTATCAGCACATCCATCATGCCGTTGTTGGCAAATAGGAGCATCATGCTCCCGACCAGGGCGCCGTTCACTATCGACTGTGAGAGCTCGTCAATCCCCCACTCCTTGAATTTTTTGTTATTGGTCGCATACCCAAGGCCTATCAAAATCCCGCTTATTGCTATCATTATGGCGATGAGGGAAACCGCTATCGTATAGCCATACAAGCCGAACGGCAGGTCTTGCATCAAGTTCACGTTGAGCTATTTATAGTAAGATTTGAGAGCAGATGCGTGGAGGCCAGGGCAAAGCTGCTTGCGGCAACTGATAATACCGCAACGATTATTGCGCCTATTATTATGTCTACCGCTGTTGTATGGAATGAAGCACGCTGATGCGAGGGGAAAAGTTGCCCCAGGGCAAAGAAGATCCCCGCTATTATGAACAGCACCGCACTCAGGATCGGCCCTATGTGCATGAGCACATCCTGTATGTAGCTCAAAGTCGCTATTATGTCCAGGCTGAAAGCCTGCGCGGCTAGCACTCTCGGAAGCAGGGCAAAAACCAGCCCGAAATAAAACAACGCCCTGAAGAGCAGGCCGCATTTCCCCAAAACCATGCCTATATTTCTTATATCCATGTAATCAATCTTTTACTTAAGTAAAATATATTGTACAAGAATAAATATATAAAACCATGGCTTTGTTGCATAAGTTGGAAATTGTTGCAAAAGTCTCTTTTTTGTTGCAAAAGTGACAATTAGATAATTAATCAGAGATTTGTTTCAATTATTCTCTTTTCTTCTTCAGTTATTTTATACATCTTGTATACCAAATCATTTATTTCCTCATTTGCTTCTTTTATCTCCAATTCCAATTTTGCTGTCTCTGAGGTTTTCTTATCTCCGAAAGACTGTAGCGTCTTAGACCTTTCCAGTTGCTTTTTAGATAGATTAGTTAGCTCTGACTTATCCGATGGCATGATTATTGGTAGCTTCTCTATGAATCTCTTACCATAAGAGTAAAACCCTCCTCTGAATGGTGTGCTTATATGTTGTAGATAAAACTCCAGAAGCTTAGAGTTTAGAAGTGCAAGCACAACATAGTAATCATTTTCAAACTCTTTACCGAGTGTTATTCCATATCCTCCTGCATTGCCTCCACCTACGAAATAATACTGTCCTTTTTCATCCAATGTAAAACTGTTCCTTGAAGCGAGGACTTGAGTAAGTATCTTTTGTTGTTCGTATTTCTCTAAATTCTTTCTATAAATATAACCATACCACTCTTTTATCCCCTTCATCTTACCTTCTTGTCTATCTTGCAAAATATTTTTCGCATCTTCCAGATATTTGGCAGTTTTTGGATAATTCTTTTTTATGAGCTCAAATTCGATTAGTTTAGCTTTCCCATTTTCAACCTTATACGGAAAGAGTACTACATACTTAAATTTACTTATTGACCATTTTCTTATCTCTTGCCCTTTCAAAATAGGCTTCAACAATTCCTTTTCCAATACATATTCCTTTCCTAAAGCCTTCGAAAATACCTTAAGTGTATCTGCACTTTCCTCAAGGAGCTGAAGAAGATAGACTTTATCTGCGCTTGTCGTGAGCCCTTGGAAAATATTTTTAGTAATATCTCCAAGCCTCAACTTTGCATTGTCTAATTTGTCCATTATAGAACGGTCCTTTCCAGATGTAAACACCCACGACCCTGATCCTTGTGGCTCTTTCTGTTTAGATTCTTCAATCAAATTTGAGGATAGTGTTTTAGTTTGCTTTAACTTCGTCTTATCCACAAGTTGTAGATAACTAAATTGCTTGTTGTTTGTCTTCTTTAAGAATAACAAGCATGTGTAAGTAGTTGCAGTGTCAAATACCTGAAAGTCCTTAAAATCAACTACTTCATAGAGTGCCTTGTTGCCTGCAATTAATTTTCTTAGTCCTTCTCCGTAGTCAGCATTGAAGAATTTCGAAGGCAATATATACCCTAAAATTCCACCTTCCTTCAGAAGAGATAAGCCCTTTTCAACAAAGAGAGCATAAATATCATAGTTCTTAGTAGCTGACTTGTAAGTTGAATTGAAGAAGGCAACGCTTTTGTCATCTAAAGCCTGTATCCTGATATACGGTGGATTGCCAATTATCATGTCAAAAGTACCAGCTTTAAACTCCCCTCCCCAATTAAAAGCATCATTAAAGCCAATTACTTCAGACTTGTCTATTAGGCTATTACCATGTCTGATATGTATGTCCAGTTCTACTGGTAACTTTCTATTCTTCTCTGCTGCCTTAAGGAGCAAGTTTAGCTTGGTTATTTCCACAGCTTTACTATCAAGATCTACTCCGAACAAGTTTTTCTTTAGAATCTCAGTCTTTATCGAATATGCACC
>JAGWHJ010000004.1 GCA_028866835.1 Microcaldota archaeon
TTATCCTTCCACCAGGCAACACCGGACCTTAGTGCCCAGGATACCACTCGGTTACATTGCTGGAGTTTGTGCCGCTGTTCGAATCGCCGCTGTAATCGTTGAAGTCGCCATTCAGGGGCCACCAGCCTGCGAGCGCCTGCAGCGATATGGGTTCGGCCCCTATCCCGCCCATGTAAAGAGCGTGCATGTCACTCGATGAGAGGCTGCTGTTGTATATTTGGACATTTGATATCGAACCATTGAAATAAGAGATCCTGGTGGGCTGTGTCTTATTGACTGGGCAAATGTTGGGCGCACAGATCGGCTGGGTGCTGTTGTCGAACTGCGCTTTTGCGAGATTTGCGCCGCTGAAGTTGGCGTTTTGCAGGTTGGAACCGGAGAAATTTGCATGCTGCGCATTTGCGCCTTTGAAAATGGCGCTTTGAAGCGAAGAATTCAGCATGTCTGCATGCTGCATATTCACCCCGCTGAAGTTCGCACCTGTACCATCGGAGCATTTGAACAGTGCCTGCTGCAGGTTTGCGCCCTGGAAATTCGCATTGCTTATGTTGCTGCCTTTTACAATTGCGTACTGAAGGTTTGCGCCGCTGAAGTTGGCGCCTTCAAGGTCGAGGCAGGAAAGGTTAGCGCTCTGCAGATTTTTGCCTGAGAAGTTCAACGTAGTAGAACCAGCTATCGGCGCAACGCCGTTCCCTATGTAAAGAAATCTTGATCTGTGTATGATATAGGAACCTCTTAGGCCCATGGTTGCCTTAAGCGTTCCGTTTATGTAAAAATTCACGGTATTGGACGTGGGAGACAATGTTACGGCAAGGTTATACCATTTGTTGGGCTGGAAATTGCCGGTGAAGCTGTATTGCCTGTCCCCGCACCCTGGCAGAAATTGCAGTGAGCTGCGATTGAGCGTCAGTTGATACCCGCAGTCAGATGTGGAGACAAGTGTCGACTGCTGGGCCTTTTGGCTCTTCATCCAAAGGTCTATAGTGATGCCTTTATTCGCAGGGGTTATGTTCAAGTAATGATTCATTGGTATGACGGCGCCGTTGGTGCGGCCATTCATTACTGGCGTAAATTCCGGCGGCCAGTTCTGGCATACGCCTTGAAGCGAGGGTGGACTCTGCACCCTGAATGCCGACTTCAGAACCGTGCAAGAACCGGGTTTTGCGGTAGGACCTTGCAAAAATGAGTTGAGTATGCCAGTCTCATAAAAGAGGACAACTACCACGGCAATAGCGACTATTGCAAAAGCATAAGTGTGCATATACTCCAAAACCGACTGGAGCTTGTACTCTCTCATATACCTGTTACTATCAGAGACTTTGCATCTTATATAGCATTCCTTTTGATCGCAGTATTCGATACTGCGCAACAGCGTACCTGGTCGGATTGCCGCACGTTTTATCCAGGTAACGCCGTTTTGATGCAATCTTTATAATGATGCTTTCAAAGGTTAATGTAAGGATAGCTAGTTCAGAACTAGCCGTGTCAGGGGAAAGCGGTGAAAATCCGCTGCTGTGCCGCAACTGTAAGCCCATCCGTTTGGGTAAGCCAGGCTGCCTGAATCCGCGATGCCCACGAGCATGGTGAATATGAGAACAAACAATCTGGTGAAGTTGGTACTGTCTGTTTTTATAGCGAACGGGATACGGCTGTTAAGGATAATTCCAAATAACGACCCAATAATGTCAATGGCCTTGCCATTCTCAAGGAGAGGCTCCGCATGGATATCGTTTATTTTCCCGCTTCTCACCATGGCGTCATTCGATTTTGTCACCGGATACGTTGGGGTCTGGACCGCGATTACGGCGCTCACCTACGGTTTCATAGGCATCGCTTTCCATTTCTATCTGAAGGACAGGAAGGATGTTAACATAAGGACTTACATGGGCTGCGGGATTGCGGGGGTATTGGCATTCGACTTCGTTACGGGGGTGGTTGCAACCCCGCTTATTTACGGCGGGACGTTAGAGCAGTCATTCTTTGGTCAGATACCGTTCACGATCACGCACTTGCTTACGAGCTCATTCTTTATCCTGATAGTCACGCCTTTACTGGATAAGAACATCCTATTGAACAAAAGGCTAGATGACAATAGAATCTGGTCCTACATCTCCAGCTTGACATTGGGCTGAAATGACGAAGGGACCTGGCATATTACCCAAAGCTTTCGATCGTGTCCCAGTATATCTTCTTTATTGTCCCTATGGTCGTGGTGACATAACAGGCCTTGGCCATGTTTTTCGCATTGGTGCCCATGTCTGACAATAGCCGCCCGTTGCCGTTGAATAGCCGGGTTATCTTTTGGGCCAGGCTTTTGGTATCTCCGGCCCTGAAGGTAAAGCCATTGAAGCCCTCGGTTACGAGCTCAGAGACGCCAGCTCCTTCGCTCACTATCGATGGGGTATCGTACAGCCAGCCCTCGACCACAGCCAGACCGAATCCCTCCATCCTAGAAGGCAATGCGAAGAGGTCTGCCCTTGTGTAAGCGCATTCGAGGTCGGAATGGGTTAGGGTGCCCGCAAAGATGACCCTGTCCTCGATCTTCAGCTTTCTTGCGAGCTTTTTGAGCTTGTCAAGCCAAAGTGCGCCCTTTGAATGCCCCAAAGCATTGGTCGTGAAACTGCTGCCGCCGATGAGCATCAGCTTGATCCTTTTGTTTCCTGCCATGGCCACGGCCTTTATCAGGTCGTCCTGCGATTTTATGGGATCCATCCTCGCAACGTTTATGACAAGGAAGTCATCCGGCTTTATGTTAAACCTGTGCGAAAAGGCGTTTAGCCTGTTTCTGCTGGTCCTGTTCCATACCCGGTTGTCAATGTGCGGATACAGCTGGTACGCGCTGCCCCTGTATCCTCCCCTGATCAAACCTTCAAGATCGCGCTTTGTGCTCACGATTACCGCGTCGTTGCCCTCAAGGCCGTTTATGATAAACTTTCTTATTTTCTTGTTCAGTATCTCCGGGACAAAGGGGCCGTGCCACCTAAGTATGGTCGGGAAGGAAGGCCCGAGCATGGCGCCCAGGAGCATCTGCTGGAAGTCGTGTATTTCGAACAGATTGATGTCCTCGTAGTCCTTCAGCATCAGCTTTCCCAGTTTCGAGTTGTACCTAAAGTATCCAAGATACTCCTTGATCGTGAATGCCCTCGAATTGAGATTGTGTATGTTCTTCCATACCTCCTCCTTGAAATCCACATAATCCCTGCTGCTTTCATCCTCGAGGTATATGCTCACGGCCCTTGTGACTTTGGAGAGGATGATGTTCTTAGGCGCACTTGGATTTAATGAGAACCATATGGCCTTACGGAGCGCCCCCATGCCCTCAAGCTGCTCCAACTGCGCCTTTACCAGTGGCGCTACACCGCCGGCAGTATATGCATACTCCCTTTCACTAAGGTCCGAGAGCCTTATCGTATCGCCCTCCTGCTTCTGCAGGAGCCTTACCACCGGAGTCTGTGAGACTATACCAAGACTTATCTTTGACATATGCTAAACCTCATGCGGTAACAACTGCATGCACACAACGTCCTTGTGTTGTCAAAATCTATTCCTATGTCCATAAAATCCCAATTCGCCCTGGCGCTCTGTTTATCGGCATGAGTTTACCAGAGAGCCCATAGCAGCGCGAGAGAGTAGAAATTGCAATGGAAACGATGGTCGAGATTACTATTCCAGTGAGTACATAACCCAGAAGAGAGATTATGCCAGCCGTGTACTCTCTTCCGATTTTAAGCGATATCAGTGTAACTACCGATATGCAGATATCGATTATGATGGATGCGTATGCGATTATCTCCAATAATTTTTTCAGGTTCTTTGCCTTTTTAGCGGAGTTTGTAATCATTTCAACATTATTATCTTTCAGATAAATAATTTATTAGTTTTGTTTCAATAAAAACCGCATTTTATGGGTATTTAAGTAATTGTTACATCAGCCCATTTCATATCATGATAGGCGGATGGATTATTCGTAGCATTGGCATAGCATTCTTGGGATTCGTAATAATGCTTTGCTAAACAGAATAAGGATAACCAAGACCTTGCCTCTCATGGTGATTGGGCTTTTGTATGCCGTGTTCATCAAGCTAGCGACCCATCACCACCGTGCTTAAGAAAATCCTCATATTGCGCTCTTATACGGTTGTACTCAGGTGGTTGGGGTGGCTCTTGCGATATCTGCCGCTGTCGCTCCTCTTCCTGTGCTTTTATTGCCCTCGCTTGTTGTGCGGCTTCGATTGCTCTCGCTTGCTCTATTCTCTTTTTAAATTCCTCATGATAGTGATGCTCTGCGGCTTCTAATGATCCAAACCGTTTTATAAGTGCTGCCGTTCTCCAAATTTTGATGTATATTTGCCTTTATCTATAAGGTGCATTACTATATGGCTTCCGCTTTGGTGATGAAACGTATAGCCGATTTTAGATAGCGCCTTTATTACTTTGTCGTAATTTAGAGGAATTAGCCTAGACACTTACCTGCACCATTCCAATAGGGACAGGGTTGCCATCTTTCTTAAGCGCCTCTACGTATGCTTGTATTGCCTCCTTAACATTCTTCATAAGCTCTTTCTTGGTTTTGCCTTCGGTAGCACAGCCAGGCAAATCAGGAACTTTTGCAACATAAACGCCATCTTCATCTCTTTCTATGATTACTCTATAACTCATTTTTGACATATATTTTCGCCTCTGCCTTTAGTATATTATATATGTCTATTCTAATTCTTAAAACTTTCTTTGTAACAGGATTTATAGCAGGTTAGTGTTATAGTATACCCAACAAATACCATTATTCGCAAGTGTTAGGGATGTGTACTCTGGGTTCAATGGACGTGAGTGGACTTGTCGTACGTCTGCATTTGAGTACGCTGGACAAACAATGTTGTTTAATGGTATTTAATTGTATTTGCAATTGTTTTATGGTGCATGGAAAAGCTTATAACTTCCAAATTGATATTTTGATTTATGATTGGGTCTGCAAATTCTAAAAACAGAGTAAAAATAAGGCTTACAGAGGAACGTTGGTTTCATATAACTGAATCTCATGACGAATTGACTGGACTTAGCTTTGATGTTTTAGATTCTATCGAAAATCCCGATGTTATAGTAAAAGGGATTGCTGGTGAGTTAATAGCGTGCACGAGGATTGGCAATAAGTATTTAATATCTGTTTACAAAGAAACTAATAATGATGGTTTCGTAATAACTGCCTATTTGACTAAGAGCATTAAGAAGCTCCTAAAGAGAGGTATTTTATGGAAAAAGAAATGACTTTAGAAAAGGGATTCATTAGCAGGTTAGAGAAGCCACTGCTCCAATTACTTAAATTGTCTAATCATGCGTGGATAGATTATGATAAAGGTGCTGATGTTGCCTATGTGTCATTTGAAAGACCGCAGCATGCAACTGATAGCGAACTCCTGGACAATGGAGTGATAGTGAGGAAACGAGGAAAGAAGATAGTTGGATTTACAATACTTAATGCTGGAAAGCTGATTTATGGTTAATCTGCCCGATAGCCATACTTACCATTATTTACATTTGTTGGGATGTGAACTCAGGGTTCAATGGACGTGAGTGGACTTGTCGGGATTCGAACCCGAAACCTTCCGCATGCAAAGCGGACGCTCTGCCGTTGAGCTACAAGCCCGTGCTTGATTATTGATGCGGTTATCTATATAAATTGCCACCCATCGGTTTTCCTTGCTTGGCCTTATCCCCTCGGAAAACAGCAAAGTATGAATAGCTTTAAATAGTTTTCTAATATATGTTGCTTGACAATCAGCAAAAGGTAGATAACTATGGCCAAGAAGGAAGAAGACGAAGAAGACTTTGAAGAAGACGAAGAGGATAGCGACGACTTCGACGAGGAGGAGTTCGAAGACGAAGATTCAGAAGACTTTAATGATGAGTAAGAAGGGTTTCCCTTTCTTATTCTCTATTTTTTATCCATTTATGTTGTCCCTATCGTATGTGCCGGAACGGCCACGATGCGTCTCGTTTCAGCTCTAAGAAGGCTTGACAAGTCATGCCTACTGCCAAGAAGCCTCACTATGAGCTCGTGCGCAGCCTGCTCGTCCTTGTCAAAGTATGAGATGATGTCCTTTCTCACCTGTTTCTCAAGCCTCTGCATGACGAAGTAGGAAACAAGCATGTTGGAATCGTTCAGCTCATTCAGCAAAGCCCTTCCCGTCTCTCTTGAGAATTTGTTGCTGTTTGCTACATTCGAACTCTTGAACCCGAACGCCTTTGCAAATGCATCCAGATATCGGTTTGCCTGATTAAGTGTGCCATTCATTTCGGCTACGCCGTTGGCATCCATGACATGCATGTAAAGGTGTGCCTCGGCAAACAGCAACTGGTGCAGGCGGTTGATCTCTTCCACGTCGCCTTTTGAGAGCTTAGCTCCAGGGAATTTTATAACGCTTACACTGCCATCAGGATCAGTGTTGAATATGATGTCACCGGCATCTTCCATCCTTCGCGCGAGCTGATTCAATCTTGCGTCGATTATTCCCCTGAGCAGATCATTGTTTGCCGGGTCAAATATAGAATGGTCAAGAGCGTGCCTTATCATGTCATCCAGTTCCCTTGCGCGGTAGCGCTGCTCATCCAGACCGTAACGCCTTACACTTGGAGGGTCATTAACTATGTCAATCAAGAAGGTTATACCTCTTGCAACACTTCCGCTCTGCTCGATTTCATCAAGAGCTTTCTCGAGTATCTGCATCTTTGCAAGGTTCTTCTCAACCCTTATCATCGAGGTCTGAGTCTCCCCTATGCCGATTCTCGCGGAAGCCTCCTCTGCGGCTTTCCACTGCTCGCTTACGTTATTTACCCGTGGCATGGCGTCGCCTATTACCCCCATCGCCCGCTTTAGCCTATTCCTCGCCGCCCTCCGGCTGGTCTTTGATTCATATTTACTGAACTGTTTTAACATGTCGCTTATTTCAGCAAAGTTTCTTGAGGCGAGCACGTCTTTAAGCTCCTCCCTGCTACTCTTCAGCTCGGCCTTCATTGCGTCAAGCATTTCTTTATGGTCGGGCATAGGAGTTCTCCTCGCCCTATCTACTAAATCATGTAAATCGTGATATGCTGCCGAATCACCTCTGTCTATGCTGCCACTTATGCCAGTTCTCAGGAAATTATCGAAACGGCTTGTGAGGGTAGGATCGTGTATTGCAAGGTGGTCGTTTACGTTTGACACCTCCTTTGCAAAAGCAGCAATTGTCTCGTGAATACTGCCTTCCCTAGTTTCTCTCATAACTCTTTCTACATGTCCCCTGGTTGGAAAAACCATTATACTACCCTTCTGATAATAAGAAGTCATTATTCTAATATATTAAAATATTGCTTAAGAATGATATTAGTCCAGCCCTCTGGAAAAGCGTATATATCTAGTTTTCAGTCCCCACTTCTGGCACTGCCTCCCTCTTTCCAGGCAAACCAAGCTCTTCAGTTGGCTGTTCTCCTTCTTGGCGACCTTCAACGAAATGTGCACGGACGTCTGCGCCATCGAACCTTTCCTCAAAGCCCGGACCAAGCTGCAGCTTCCTGCCGTCGACAAGCAGCCTCCTTACCAGTTCCTTTGCGGATCTCTCCCCTTCGAAGAAGTGCATTGAGAGGGCTGCTGCGAGAGGCCCGTACGTATCGCTCTGCGCCATTTCCTCATACACCTTGGCGTGGTCTCTCCTGCCGGATTCTATGTGCGGGGAAAGGTACACCATCATGGCCATACCAAGGTCGCTGGCGAATTGCATGCTGTCCGTCTTTTCGTACACCTGCCTGTTAAGCGATTCCGCCACCGCGTCGATGAAGACATTGGCATGCGTCAGCTTCTCGCTGATGCGGGCCTGCGCTTCGTCATTCCCGTTCAGGAGATGCCTGTACGCATCGAGCTGTGCAAACAACAGAAGGTTTTCGTCGTTTATCTTCTTTATGTCATCCTCTGTAAACGTTGTGCCCTGCTTCAAGGTAGCCACCAGACCCGCACCATTTGGCGTTTCCACTCTCTCGAAGACTACGCCGAATCCCTCTATCTTCTTTACGAACGCCTCCAGGCGCGCGTCGGCTACGGCCATCACCTCTTCGTGAGATGTCAGGGAGCCGTTCCTTGCTGCGCCTACTGCGGCATCCTTGAGCTCTCCGCCTACCTGCCTGGGCGCAGGGCGAATGTCGCGCCTTGCATGCGCTGCATTAGCTCCATTCAAGACCCTTACGTCCTCCGCGCCTAATCTGGCTTCCGAACCATATAGTCTGCGGGTTACGTCATCGTCGACCTGCTGGGGGTCGACCTTTTGTGGGCTTTTTACTCTCTGCCTTCCGTCCGCTGACATAAGTATCCATAATATATTGCATTTTTTGATATTTAAAGATATCAGGCGGTTTCGGCTACTGCTTCTGCCTCCTCCTTGCCGGCCTCTGCGACCTTGCCCATCTTGAATGGCCTTTCTTGACCATCCATATGGTAAGTATTATCAGCATGCTTGCTACCAGTGCCACTCCGCCTATCGTTCCGTAGCTTATGAGCAGCGAGCCTATGGCAACGGACTGCGTTGACGTGGTAGGGGCCCACGAATAGTCAGGCGCAGTGAATGTCTTTGAGGAGATGAAGGAAGGATCGTACGCGACCTGTATTGGAGGCTGGTGGACAAGTATAGGCTCTGGAGGAGGGGTGCCGTAATACTGCGCTATTATGGTGTGGAAGCCTGAGCCGCACGCCATTGCCTTGAAAGAGAAGTTTCCCATAGAGTTCGTTGTTGCCACCCCGATAAGGCCGAGCTGCGATGTGCATATGCCAGTGCCGTTGTTGGCATAGGGCTGGCAATACTGCTGTGCGGGGCCGTGGGCAGCGCATGTAGCAGGCAGGTGGAAGTTGCCGTAAATGTTGCAGTTGAAAGATGGCAGTTGGAGCAGGCTTGACGGTGGCGGCGGGCACGACGCAGGGCTGGTGAACGGCACAGAGGAAGGCTTGTAGTTGACAGTATGTGCGTTAGCCATCTCGCCGGTGTAGACCGGATTCGAGTTGATGCAGCCCGCAATGGGAGGGCCCGAAGCTCCATTCCCGAAAGCGCACAGCTGCGCGTCCTTGGGATCAGTCTGCGGATTGTACTTGAAATAGTTTATGTTCTGGTCGTAATACAGATAGATGTGGCCTCCCTTGAGTGGCACAGTGTTTATGCTGAACTGCGGCCTGAAGAAGGCACTGCCGTTTATCCAGAGTGTCGTCTGGTTGGGGTTGCTTCCATCCACCACTGGTATCACATTCAGCGTAACGTTCGTCAGGTTTGCTATGTCGGCATCTATCGGCATGTAAAGGGTATTGTTGAACCGGTCATGGTATACGTAAACTAGCCTGTGGTACCCGAATATGTCCTTGGGGGTGTTCTTGGTCCCGTTGAGGTCTAGGTTGATTATTGTGGAGTACACAGGGAAGCGCTCCCAGTTGAAGAGGCTTACAAGCGCGGGGGCATTTGTCTGCGAATATGAGAAGTTGTTGTATTTGTCTATCGTGGAGCTGGTCTTTGCGTAAGGCGCTGCGCAAGATGGTTTGTAACATGGAGGCACGATGGGCTTTGACTTGATGACCTCATAGCCAGGATACGGGCCTTGCATATGAGTCATGGTATTGAAGAGGAGCTGCCTTGTCGAATTGATTATGCCCTGATGGTTCGATGAGGGAAGAAAAGTGGCATTGATGTATATGTTTGCAAGCTTCCTGTCGGTTGCAAACTGGTATATTATCTGTGGGGGAAGGGTTGACGGCGCTATGCTCTCCTGGTAGTATGTCTGGTTTGCAAGGTATTCCGCATATGATGGCCCGCCTTCAATATTGGCGACCAGAGGCGAGGATTTTGTCCACAGGGTGTTTGCGAATGCGTACACCGTGGCTCCAGAAGTCGATGTGGTGCTTATTGAAGGGCATGACGGGCCAGGGTAGTTTGTCTGCGTTATCTGCTCTGTAAGCGAGTACGTGTAAGAGAAAGGCACTACCAGGTAGCCGCCGACTATGCTGTTTATTGCAGTAACCGGCACTGCGGCCCCGGAGCTCGTGCTTGGAAGGTGGCAGAAAGGCCCATGATGGCCTGTCGAGCACGAAATCTTGTTTATCTCTGTCGAGCCGAATGCGCCCTGGTAGTATGTAGGCGTCTTGCTTGGTCCTCCCGGAGCAGTAGATCCTGCCGTGAACGACGAGTAGAAGAAGTCCTCATAAGTAAGCGTCCTTAGTGAGCCTATGCTTTCAGTGTACTCGAATGGATTATCTGCAGGATACACCAGGCCCCATATGTTGTCTATGTTTGGCTCGTAGCGGCATGTCCCGTAACCGCTCCCACTGCCAATTGCAGTAGACGCGGCCTTTTTATCAACGTAGCACTTATATAGCGGGTAGGAGAACGGCGGCCCTATCACACCTATGTCTTTCGTGTAATTCTCCACATTGAAGTTTATGAATGCGAGGCCGCCGTGCTGGTTTGCAACATGGGCCTTGCCAGTGCCGCCGTTCAGTGAGGGCTGCGAAGGCAGGTACACCACTGCGGTGCCGTTTATGCCAACACCAAAGCTGACGCCGTCGAAGTTTGGAATGTGGCTCGTGAATGGTATGCAGCTGCCTAAGAAATGCGTGCACTCCCAGTTGCTGATGCTGGGCAGCAACGGCTGGTAGCTGCTTGGCGCGTCATGCGCATTCACAGTGCAGTTTGCTGTATTTTCATTACAGACGTTCAAGGACGTGTCCGATTTTGAGCAATGGCCGCCAAGGCAAACCTGCACTCCGCCGTCGGTGCCGGTCACATTTGCAGCGAGTATCCAGCCGTAGGGTGGGAAGTATTTCTGGGTTGGCTCGGGTATGGCCGTGGTGCCGAAATCGCCGCCTATCCAGATGTCGTTTGCGTGAGTCGGGCTTATCTGTATGTCTGCGCCGCTCGAGTTTATCACGCGCAGCATGAGCATGTTGAACTTCACACCGCCGGTGCAGCCCTCATGAACCCCACCGATGATGATGGAACAGGTCTGACCGTACCTTGCGCCCCAGTTGTCAAGCACGTAGAGGTAACCGTTTATGTCCTGTATGCCAAGCGGGTAGTGCCAGCAGTCCCTGTCGAGCTGTCCTGATGCAGCATTGTTATCGCCGATGTTTGCGTTCCCGTCAAGTATCGCCGCAAGGTCTGCTGCGGCCTTGCTTGTCCCGGTCCTTGGGTTTATGCCCTCAAAGCCTCCCGACAGGAAGTAACTTGAGATGTTGAGGTCCGGTATCGTATCCTCGATCGGGCTGAAAAGGCCGTGCCCACAGCCGTTGTTTATGGTCCCGCACGTCTTTGTGTCCGAGAACACAAGATCGAAGCAGCCTACGTAGTCGAGGGTGTTTGCGTCATATGCAAGTATGTTGTGGTCTTTCGGATCCGCGACGTACAGCAACGCGCCCGTTGGAGATGCGGTTATCTCAAGCCATTGGGACCCTTCCTGCGGTGCGCACCCTGTGACAGCGCCATGGCAGAACTCGACGGGGTCGATGATGAAGTTGCCGGTCACCTGCCTATCAAGCTCATTTCCTGTGATGGTATTAGATATCCTTACAATGAACGGATACGAAAACTGGTCTGACATGGTGTCCGTAAAGTTAACTGAACCAGTAAGGTAGACTGTGCCGAAACTGTCTGCACTGACATTATATGCCGTGAATCCGCTGTAGGTAAGTCCAGTATGGGCGGCATATTTTTTTATTCTGAGGATATTCCCTACATCTGGGTATATGGCGTTGACAACGTAAGTTGAGCCGTTTTGCAGGCCTATGACGGTGCCCCAGTAGGAGCCCCAGTTGCTGTCCCACGTGCCCTGGTCGGTTTCGGATGTGAGGCTGTTGGGCTGCAGTATGCTGCTGTTGTACTCGCCGTGCGCAAGGAGCTTTGCGACAAACACCAGCTGTGCAGGGGACGAGGAGGAGGGAGGTGGCGGCGTAGGGCTTGGTGAGCCTGATGGGGCGCCGCTAAGCGTGCTTATGAACTTGAAAAAGTCCTGGCCCTGCGGCGTAGCGCCTGCGCCGTTGCCTAGGAAGGCGGCGAGCGCATCTCCTACTGCTGTAGGGTCGGCCCAACCTATCTCCGTGCAGCCGCCGGGCATGTTGCCTATTACCTGGCCGGTAGTCACGCGCTCCCCTGCTGTCACAGTGGGGGTGAAGCCCTCAGCATAGTATATATACTGGCGCGGATAGCCCCCTGAAACGGAATCTGGTGGTAGGGGATGGTCTAGCCTAAGCACGACGAATGCATCGTTGCCACAGTAGTTCCAGCCGCTATTGGTCAGGGGGCTCAGTATCGTTCCGGAGCCCACTGCGAGAAGTTGGCAACCTGATGTGCCTGCCCAGTCCACGCCTTCGTCTATCCATGGGCCACCGCTGCTGGTGTGGTCAAGAATACAGCTTGAGCTCACGGGATAGGTATAACCTGAGGTGCTTACCGCGCCGCTCGTGCCTCCTGCACCTGCACTTGTGCCGAGTATGTACATGTAGTCGCTGGATATTGCCGTAATGGAATCGGCCTGTATGCCTATCGAACCGGGGCCGCCGCTGGTGGGTTGAGTGGCTGATGAAGAGCCAAGGCATGCGCCTCCCTTGCTTCCTGTCCAGGGATATGGATAATCAGATGGTATTGGGCCTACGCACGGCAGAGAAGCACCCGCCTTTGAGATCATGTCAAGCACGTGCGTGGGGTACCAGCAATCAGGGCCTACCTCAGGTGGTGTACAACTGCCCCCATTTCCAGGGTTATTGCACTGTGCAGTCGGGGAGCCGCCGTTGTATGAGCATAGTGCCTCCCACCAGCCGTTGTACTGGTTTATGAGTGGTACGAAGAACTTCGCGGATGCTATGGCCTGCGCAAGGAAGTCAGATGGTGAGCAGCCGCTCAAAGCGTTGGGGTCCTGCCCCTCTTTTGACATATCGCTGGTGCTCAGGCCAAACCAGCCGCCGTAGCCCGCGCTGTTCGTTGTCGGGTAGCATGTGCCACCAGATTCCTGCATCTCCACGGATGCGATAATGACATCGGGGATGCCAGTCTGTGTTGATGCTTGCTCGATGTACGGAACCTGCCACGCGTCTGATCCAAGAAGTATACTTGCGAGTGCAGAGCTCGGCGTTGCTGAGCTGCCTCCGCCACCCACATTAGGAGCGGAGATAAGGCTTATTATGTTCTGCTCGTTGTTCACATCGAAGCCCAAGCCGCTGCCGTCGCTGCTCCTTCCGAATGCTGTGAGGTTTGTGCCTTCCGCAGGACCAGCGCCAAGGGATCCGCCGATGTTAACCGAACTCCATGGAAGGCCTCCGCCTCCGCCCGGGCAGTTCTCTCCGCTGTATGAAGTTGGCATGTCACCGCAGAAGTACTGGCTACCTGGTTCGTAGGTCTGCCACTGGCAGAAGGTGTGGCCAGGGACCGGAGATGGACAGGCGACACCGTTCCAACCGCCCTGTGCTTGAGAATCATGAGTATAATGATATGCAGCCTGCATCGAGCACAACGGGTTCCACCACCAGTCGGTTCCAGTGGTGCATTTGGAGCCATCGTAGCTACCTCCTAGTCCAGGACCCATCTGGAGAAGACCGAGGTTGGAGCCGAGCTGTGCACCTGGCTGGAAAGAGCTTTCTTTGTCTGCAATCGACACTATTATCATGAGCTGGTCTCCGGAAAATCCAGCCGCCTTGGCGCAGTCGACAACCTGAGCAAATGTTAATGCGTCAGACGAACCTGGGGTGTAAGCCTGATTCGGGCAGTTGCCACTTGACGATGTGCCCGTATGGTACTCTGCGAAGAAGAGCGATGGAGTGTTTATGTGGAATGGATCCTCATGGTTGGTAGGGCCGTAGTAATTCCAGGGGCTGTATATGTCATAGGAAACGCTCAGGTTAAGTGCCTTCGACACGAGGTTCAGATTAGACACATTTGATTTCATTATTAGATATGGAAGCACCTGGGTGTTGAAGCTTGTTGTTGCACTGCCTGGCCACGTAACCTCGGTGTACGGTATGTAGCTGTTCCTGAAGTTGCTGAGCGAGTACGTTACGGCATAGTCATAGGTGTAAGAGCAGGAAGCTGTGCTGTACGAAAGACCAGTCAGTGTTTTGGTGAAAGATATGGGTGGCACGTTCGCGAAGTTCGCATACCTTGCATTCCAGGTCCATATGGCCCTCTGGCCGTTCAACGGGAACGTGTCCCATATGTTCTCCGCAGTGGAAAATGCGGTGGAAACGTTGCGGTTGACTTCAGGGGTGTAGGCCCATTCATTGATGGCAAGGGTTGCAGGTTTTATTATATTGACGCTCGCCGAGGCGCTTGGAAGGCCGCCGCTGTTATAGGTTATTGAAAGGAGGGCATCGACAGTGCTGTGCAGCTGGTTCGTATTAGCAAGGCACTGGTCCCCGGCTATGAACGAGGCAGGGTCAGTATAGAAGTACTGTGGGTTGGTGGGGCTCTTCTCTGGGACCTGCGGGCAGGTTATATACCATGCGGCGTTGTTATTGTTATACTGCGCCACGGAGCTTGCCGGAGAGTATATCCTTGTGGGACCTGTCGATACCACAGGTGGCTTGCTTACGTGTGAATATGAGGTAGAGAACGGCTGGAGATAGTGATATGATACGGTGGTTGCATGGGCATTAGGAATTAGAACCATGAATAGCAGAGAGCTAAGGAGCGCCAATGCTAGGGTAATTCTCCTGGTACCCATGGATTTCATATAGCTATTCACCTGGCTCTGCTATTTATTGCTTTTTGATTGCCGGACCTCCTGTAAAAGAGATATCCTGCAATGGCGGCAACGATCACAATGATTATGACAACTATCCAATAAGGGGATTGCTGCTGGGTATTGTTGGTCACCGTGCCGTTTTCTGTTGCATTTGTTGTGTTTATCGTGGGGACAGAAGAATTGCTGGAAAAATTTTGAATGAGTATGGTGGTTATGTTCACAAATGGCTCAACGGTTGTTGTCGACGAACTATTGATCGATTCTATGCTTGTATTGATTATCATAGGGCCGGAGAGGCTCTGGTTGAGCACTAGTAAATTAAAGGTCGTGGTTGTATTTTGGTTCGTGGGGTCTGCGCCCACAGTGCCAAAGGTTATATTGTAGAGTCCCACTGGCGTGTTGCTGGAGACAAAAATCGCGGCGCTGCCGGTGTATGGAGGCACATTTGCAGTGGTGTTGAATACTATGGTTATGCCGTTTTGGGTCAATGGCTGTGGATCTACAGTAAACGGCAGCGTTGGCCCCGCTGTGCCGTTTACAGTGACCAGGTAACCTACCACAGTAACGTTCCCTGGGTTTACTGTAAGGCTATCGTAAGGATTCACTCCAGCCGTTTCAATAAGCTGTATCTGCCCAACACCAGATGCAAGAATGCTGTTGGAAAGTATTGAGGCGATGATAAACACTGGAAGCAGTACTTTTCCAGACATGAAATCCTGATATTTAATCTGCATGATAGATTTATATCCCGTTCGTTGACAATCATGCGGTCGAGTTTGCGGTTGAATTGTAGATTATCCTGAATATCTTCGTGTCCTGGTTGTAGTAGACCATCCGCAGCTTCGCGATGTTGTTGTCCCACACGCACGCGTAGGTGTTGCAGAAGAAGAGCCATTTTATCATGTTGCTGTTGGCCAGCCCGGGTTCCATGACATAGGATCCTGTCAGGTTGATGAACAGGCCCGGCCTCGGCTTGCCCGAGTACATGACGATGACGCTCTGGTTTATGGTCTTGTTAGTGCGGTACGGGTTGGTGAAGATGCTGAAGTTTGAGTTGTCTATGTCGAAAAACGCCACGGCGTCGAAGTAGTAGTTGCCGTTCGGCCCGGGCAGGTACGCGCTTATGCTCGTGCCGTTGGTCGTGAGGTTCCTCGCTATGTTGACGGTGAAATTGCCCTGGGGCGTCTTTATGCCGAGCAGCTTGTTGGTGGAGTTCTCGTTCTCCGTGAACGAGATGGCGGATTCTAGGCCGTACGCCTGCGTGTTGTTGGGGTTGAGCCCGGATTCAACGTATATGCCGTCAGTCTCGAGCAGCCACGGCGTCCTCACAAGCAGGTAGTCCGGCTTCCCGTTTATCGGGCTGAGGAGGAACCGCGGGTCGTCGCTAGAGTTGAGTATCCAGGTGGCGAACGGGAGCGCCTTCGTGCCGTTCTGCGAGCCGACGCTGTCGGTCACGCTGGTCCTGTTCGCCACGCCCTCCACGAGCGAGCCGTCCGGCCAAAGCGTCAGCACGACGCTGCTGTTTGCCGAATTGCCCTTGAACCACTGAAGGGCGCTTATGAACGACGGGTTTATCGAATCCGCAGGGCTGAGGTTGCTCCCGTATATGCCATCGTAGTATACGAGCACAACCCCTATCAGCACCATGAAGAGGAGCATGGCCGCCGCGGTTACGTACATTGCGCGCCTGTTGGAGAGCGAGAGCGAGAACGAGAGCAGCCAGTACAGCGTGTATGCTGACATTATCGCGAGCGGAACGGAGAGCAGGGAATTGAACCTTATCGCGTGCATCTCAAGGTATGCCGTCAGTATGAAATACGAAAAGACCACTATGAATCCGGGATTTATGTCGAAGCGTATCTTGGCCTTCCCTGAAAGGAGGCCTGTCCCTGAATCATAGACCTGCATGAAGAAGTAGGGTATGAACGAGAGGACGGCGATGAGCCATATCAGCAGTATTACCAGCGACGACTGCGGCAGCACGGATGCAAGCCATATGAAAGCGGACATTGGCGTAGTAAGCAGGGAGTAGCCGAAGCTTGCGAAGAGGAACTGCGATGTAGGGGGCTGGAGCTCCTGGATCGTGGCCCCGAAGTTGTTCGTTATGATGAAGCCGTTGGTGACGAAGATCGCGGTGACGGTGCTCGGGAAGGCGACGTAGAATGCAATGGTTCCGACAATCGACACGATGAACACGAACGCCATCCTGTGAATGGCATTCTTCGTGAACATGATGAACGACATGCGATTCTTCGAGAGCCAGTAGAGAAGGGCCCAGAAGGCGATTATCATAACCAGTATCGGTATGAAATCGAAGCCGGTGAAGGTCTGTATGCTTATGTACCCCAGCGCCAGGTACATGCGCACGAGCACGAACCATATTACCAGTGTTGCTATGAGGTAGCCGCAATCGTGCAGCAGGTTCTCCCTGTCCCAGATGTAGGCGACGAAGAGCAGCACCATGAGCGATACTATGAACGCTGCTGTGGCGAAAGGCGCGCCGTTCCACACGAGGTTGCATACGGACAGGAGCACTGCAGATGCGACGCAGAATATTATCTTCCAGTTCCTTTTCTGCGCCCTGGATACCTCTATGGCGAAGACCAGCGCGAGTATGAAGAAGAACGGAAGGAACGTGTCGCCTCGGTATATGGTGCCGCTCGTCCTTGCCGCGTCGCCCAGGCTCAGTGCAACGAAGAGCATTGCAAGGAGGCCGAACAGGCGGTCCTTGCTCATGTATCTTGACAGGAGGTATGCGCCGAGTATGTCCAGGAACGCGAAGAGTATGGGTATGAGGCGCATTATCGTGTAATAGCTTACACCAAGCCTGCCTATTATGAAATACGGGACAAGTGTGATCCAGTAGAGGCCATCGGGCTCGCCGACGGGGGCGTGCTGCGGCCAGCCAGAGATGCCAAGCGCCTTCGGGACCGCGAAGCCGTTGTTTATTGCAGCCCTTACTACGGAGAAATGGTAGAAGCCATCGGGCTCGTAGAAGCCGAAGAACTGCAACAAGGAGATTCTGTATATTATAGTGAAGTAGGCTATGGCGATGAGCAGTGCTATGACAACTATTATCGCAACGTATTTGTTCTGAAGGATGGTCTGGACCTTCGATGGGGCCTGCGGCTCGGATGAAACATCCTCGGCGGCTACATTGCTATAATGATGCCTCAAATCAATCAACCTGCTCCTGCCTCTTTCTTGCGAATGTCATGTATCCGGTATGCCATATCCCTTTGGTTGACGGCCTTGTCCCCTCCTCGCGCACAAGGAAGTCCCTTACCACCGTCTCGACCGTGTATATGTCAGTGAAGCCAAGCTTGTTAAGCTTATACACGAATTTCTTGACCTGCTCGACATGGGGCAGGTAGCCGACGACAGTGCCGCCGGGCCTGAGCGCCTTCTTCGCGTTCCCAAGGGCCTTCTCCGAGGATGGCAGGTCAAGGCATACAAGATCCACGTCCCTCTCCTCTATCTTCCTGGTGACATCGCCGTTCTTGAACGTCACGTTCGAAAGGTTCCATATTATCCTGTTCTTCTCTGCTATCGCGGTGAACTCCGGCCTCGTGTCATAGCTGTATACGTGGCTGCAGAGCCTTGCCAGGGACACGGCAAGCCAGCCGCTGCCCGTGCCCGCGTCAACGCACACGCTGTTCCTGTCTATCCCGGACATCACGATTATTGTGCCTATGTCCTTTGGCAGTATGACCTGCGGGCCACGCTTGAGCTTCCTGTATGAGCTTGGATATATGAACAATCTATCATCCCTGCCTGGAACTGAGGAACCTGAGCAGAAGGAATGCAAACAAGATTAATACGATTATTGCGATTATATAGAGATATAAATCAGATGGTATGCCGCTGCCCTGGCCCTGCGCCGATGACGTGTAGTTCCGGGAGATGTTCTGCTTGGCCGTGGTGGGCATGGTCGAAGGAGCAGATGATGTTTGAGGCGCCGTAGTTACACTGGTGCTCGGCTGAGACTCGAAGCCCAGCAATGCCCTAGGAACTCCAGAAAGCCGTATGGTCTCATTGTCAGGCAGATTCCCCTCTGTCACTGACGCATCGCCGCCTGCCTGACTTACCGCGAGCCCTTGCGCGGCCTCCTGCGTGTTGAGGCCGAACGTCGCTGCCGTTGGGAACGGCTGCAGTGCGCTTCCGTTCTGGTACCCTATCCACAATTCTGCGTTTGTTTTCGTGAAAGCCGATATCTCGCCGCTGCCCTCCCCGCCTATCACAAGCTCGTCGTCGTAGAAGTTTGTTGAGTTCGGTCCCGTGGATGAGGGCGTGTAGTAGTACGGAGTTACAAGGAAATGCACGCTTGTCGAGTGAATGTTGAACGTGACATTGTCGTAGTAGAAGGTGGTGCCGTTCTGGTAGTATCCGAACTGGGCTACGGGAAGGCCGTTTGCGATGTACACGCGCATCACCGGTATAAAGCGCACAGGATAGCCGTACGGCACCGTGTAATTGGGGAAATAGCTGTAGAAGGTGTCGTTTGCGCTCGCGCTGGCCGTGGAGTTGAAGATGCCGCCGTATCCGGAGATCGTCCCGTTGGAGACGTTCGCAACGATGTCGCTCATGTTCCAGAGATTGTCCCCTATCGAATAGGTATGGTTGCTGGTGTTCATGTCAAGCACGTCCTGCAGCCAGTAGGAGTAGGCCTTCCCGGAACCGGACGTGATGTTTATCACTGCGTTGAGTTGCACCGTAGCGCCCTCCGCAGAGGTATTCTGCGGCGGAGTCGCGTTGTAGGCGTACATGGAATTGACAAGCGCGTAACCCACCACCTCGTTAGTCTCGACGCGGTACGGCCCGCTGTCGTTCGAGATGTTGTAGAGGCCGTAGCTTGCTATGCCCACTGCGGCCGGAGCCGATGAGTTGATGTATGCGAGCGGGGCGACGAGCGCCTGCGCGTGTGCGCACATAGGCATTGCGGCAGCGATAAGCATGACTGCGATAAGCGCATATCTCATTGGCCATCGCCGCTCTCGTTTTTCGGGGGCTTCTTCGGGCCTGCGGCTCTTTTCGCCTTCCTTGGCTTCCTCTTTTTCTCTGCTCCTGGGGCGGCTTCGGTCTTCGCCGCGGAGCGCTTGCCCCTGGCCGGCTTTGCTGCCGTGGCTGGCGCGGCGGCGTGCGCCTGCACGGCAATCTTTATGGTTTCTTTCTGTGCCGGCTGCTTTGCGGCCCTTTCCGCAGTCGCAGGTGACATTCCCTGCTCGGTTACCTTGTTCGCCCAGCCGGCCTTCGTCGGGCATGCGGGGTCGAGGTCCATCTCAAAGACCTTCTTGTCCCTCCTGAAGACCTTTATCCTCGGCGTGTGGCAGATCTCGCAGACCTTCCCTGTCGGTACGATCTTGGCGTTCTGCGGCACGGAGTAGGTCTTGTTGCACCTGGGCCAGTCGCTGCAGCCGACGAAGGTCTTGCCCATCCTCGACCTCCTGAGCAGCAGGTTGCCGTTCCCGCACGTGCACTTTCCGAGGGAGCTCTGGAGCTCGCTCTGGGCGAGCCCTTTCATGAGCTCGTCGCCTATGCTGGGCTCGTTGGTGGTGAACTCCGTTATTATCGATGTTATTATGCCCTTCCCTTCCTTCAGCACGGCCTCCTTCTGCTTCATGCCCTTTGCTATCTCGTCCATGTCCTTCTCGAGCCTGCGCGTCATGTCCTCGTCGAGGATCTGGCCGCAGTACTTGGAGAGGGCGTTGTAGACGCTCATACCGAAGCCCGTCACCTCTATGCTGGCGTTCCTTATGTACTCCCTCCTGAAGAGCGTGTCTATGACCTCGGTCCTCGTCGCCTTGGTGCCCAGGTCCTTGCTTTCGAGCAATGAGATAAGACTCGCCTTAGTGTAGCGCTTGGGCGGTAGCGTCTTGAGCTCCTTAATGTCCGACTTCAGCTGCGAGAGCCTCTCGCCCTGGTCGAAGTGCGGCATCTCGCTCGTCTTCGGTTTGTAATGCAGATAGAAATCAAGCCAGCCGGGGCTCTTTATCGTGTCGCCCTTTGCTGCGTAAGTCTCCTCTGCCACCTGGAGCACGACTCTCGATTCCTGCAGCACAGCGCGGTCAGCGAAGCACGAGAGGAAGCGCCTTGCGACAAGGTCGTATACCTTCTCCTCCTCGTCATTGAGCCTCTGCGGGAACTCTCCGGTGGGGTATATTGCTGGGTGCGCCTCGTCCTCCTTCGCGCCTTCGATGGGCCTGAATCTTTTCTCAGAGGTGAGCTTCTCGGCAAGCGCCGAGTACTTGTCCACCTTGGCTAGCATCGAGATTATCCTGGGCAGGTTCAGCGTAGCCGGAAGCTTCTGCGAGGACGTCCTTGGATAGGAGATGTACGAGCGCTCGTAGAGCACCTGCGCTATGGCCAGCGTCCTTGTCGGGTCGATCCTGTGCACGCGGTTCGCCTCGAGCTGCAGCGATGTGAGGTCGAAGGGAGGGAACGGGTACAGCGTCTTCTCCCTGCTCTCGACGGTCTTGACCGTGGCCTCGCCCTTCCTGGCCTGCTCGTGTATCCTCTGGGCGAGAGCCTTGTCGAAGATCTCGCCCCTTGAGTTGTCGAATGCGACGTTCCTTGCGAGTATGGTGACCCTCCAGTAAGGCTTGGGGACGAAGTCCTTTATCTCGAGCTCGCGCCTCGCCAGTATGCCTAGGGTCGGACCCTGCACCCTGCCTATGCTCAGCGTCTTCCTGACGCCTTTCTTTGTGAGCGCGCGCATGAGCGCCCTGCTCATGTTTATGCCCCAGAACCAGTCCAGAGTGTGCCGGGTCTCACCGGCATCGAAGTTGCCCCTGTCGAACTCGTTCAGGTGCTCATAGGACTGTATGAGGTCCTGGTTAGTAGTTGTCGAGAAGCGCATCCTCATCACGTTGTGCGATGACATCGGCCGGTTCACGTCGCCCGTGGTCACGAACCCTATTATGTTCGTCCCTATGACAGTTCCTTCTATGTCGTAGTCGCATGCGTTGATGAAGAACTGGCACTTCTTCCCTATGCTCTCTATCGCGTCGAGGTACTTCTTCGTGTAGTAGGATTCCTTGTTGACCTTGTACGATGCGACCCACTCTATGTCGAAGAGCGGGATGCTGCCCTCGGCCTTCGCCCGTATCGTGAAGAGATGTCCTGCCGCGGCCACGATGAAGACGTTGTCCTGGCCCTGCTGGAGCTCGTAGTATCTTATGCCGTTGAAGTAGTTGGTCCTCGGCTTCCCCAAGGCCATGGCTATCCTGAGCGCAACGCTTGGCTTCTCTGCCACGATGAGCTTATTCATTGAAACGCAATACCTCAGCGTGCTGGCTTGCAGGCCTTACTTCCTTGCCCTCTTCCTGGCCGCGGGCTTCCCGGCATGCTCCTCGGCAGGCCGCTGCTCCCTGGACAGGGTGTAAGACATGTAGAACCCGAGGCCTATGGCTATTATGGCCGCTCCGTAGAAGACTATGCCCGGCAGCCCCAGGGCGAATGACAGTATGGCAACGATGCTAGCCACGACAACCGCCAGGGCAAGCATGAACAGCCTTGATTCGGTACTCTCTGCCTGCATTGCAACACATTTATAACTCTGCTTGGAACTTAAAAGTTAAATAATGCTAGGTTAATGCTGAGGTCCCATCATGCTGCTGGAAGCCATAGTGTTCGTTCTCGTGCTGCTGTCAGCGATGATGGCCGCCTATGCCCAGTTCATCTTCAAGAAAGGGGTCCCGAAGTTCCGTATAGACATGCGCCAGATATTCGACATGCTGAGGGCGCGTGCCGTGTACACGGGGCTGGCGCTGTACATGGTGAGCCTGCTGATATACCTCTACGCCCTAAAGTTCGAGGACCTCTCGTTCGTGTATCCTCTCTTCTCCACAACCTTCATCTTCGTGATGCTGATAGCCAAGTTCAGGCTCAACGAGCCGGTGACATGGATGCGCGCCGGAGGCATAGCGCTCATAGTCCTCGGCATAGGGCTGGTGGTACTTAGCGGTTGATTTGATATGGCACAGAAATCCAAGCTCCTTCTTGTCTGCGTCCTCCTTGTCAGCACCAGCCTGGCAAGCATCGGCCAGCTTCTCTTCAAGCTGGGCCTGTCGCAGGCGGGTGCCATCCAGCTAGTATCCTATGTCTGCCTGGGAATAATCGTCTATGGCATGTCCATCATAGCGTACTTCTATGCGCTCGGCAGAACGCACCTGAGCTGGGGCTACGGCTTCACAGGCCTCAGCTACGCGTTCACGGCCCTGCTTGCATACCTAGTTCTCGGGGAGACGATAGGCAGCATGAGGGCGTTGGGTATAATAGCAATAGTCATCGGGACCGTAGTGATAGGGGTCAGTTGAATTGGTTTACGTAGGGCAGGTTCTTGACAAGGGCGCTGTACAGGCTCGACTTCAGCTGCCTCGTGCTCTCGAGCGTCCTCACGTGCACGGTAACCACGTAGAAGTCAATGTGGAAGTACTCCACATCTGTGGTGTACTCGTCCATCTTGTTAGCCTTCATGACCTTCTGGACTATCTTCTGCACCTTCTCGAAAGGAACCTTTGAGCTGACATCGAACTGTATCCTCTTCATGTGCTCCTTCGCGGCCCTCCTGTAGTTGACCACGAGCGCCTGCGCCACGACGCTGTTGGGCACGTAGAAGGGCACGCTCTCGTCGTTTATCAGCTTGGTGTAAAGCAGGCCTATGCTCTCTATCGTGCCCGAGAAGCCCGGTATGAACTTGTCGTGCGGATAGCTCTGCGGCTGCAGCGTGTACTGCGCCGTAAGTATCATCACGTTGTCATTCGGCTCGAACGCCTTGCTGGCCAGCAGGTGTATTCCAGAGATGAAGTTTGACAGCGTCGACTGCGCTGCAAGGCCCAGGACTATGCCAAGGAACCCGGCCCCGACAAGGAAGCCGGTCAGGTCCTGTATGCCCACAACTATCGTGAGCAGCAGGAGCACAAGCAGGGTGTACGCTACTATCCTGAAAAGATCCCTGAGGGTCTTGGCCTCTGCTGCCGTTATCCCCTTTATTATGTAGAAGTATATCGAATTGGCTATTATCTCTATTATCGCTATGCCGAAAAGCGCCGTGTACACGCTATAGTCTATCGTCTGCTGGGGAATCAGGCTGAAGTACGTTGCCGCGTAGTATATCCCCAATGTTGCAAGTATGACAATTGCGCCCACAAGTATGACGACCTTTCGCCCCTTTCGCATCCCTATCCGGTATCTACATGACATTAGAAGGATTAATAACCTTCATAGCGCCGCTTGCCTGCCCGTTTTGCTTACCGTGGGAACGGGATTCCATGGGGAATGTTTAAATATCTTTCTTTCAATAGTAGTGATTAAGCGTTTAGAGCACATTCTATTTGTCCTTCCCCACCCTCTAAACGCTTCTTTTTATGGCGTGCTTAGATTCGGGGAGTATACGCCGTATTTCTGGAAAACCTCACTCACATTTATAAACATTTAACAGCGTATTATACAATATCTTCCATCCTATATATGATTACCATGAGGGGCTTCAAGACAACTGACGAGATAAAGATACCCGAGAAGATAGTGGATCAGGTGATAGGCCAGGACCGCGCCGTAGACATTATCAAGAAAGCCGCAAAACAGCATCGTAACGTGCTATTAATTGGAGAACCCGGGACGGGCAAGACGCTCCTCGCGCAGGCGATTGCAGAGCTCCTGCCGGTAACCAACCTCGAGGACGTACTTGTCTTCAAGAACATGAATGACGAGAACAAGCCGCTCATAAAGGTGGTGAAGACATACCCCAGCCTGAAGGACCTCTCAAAGCCCCTGGGAGACGGAGAGGGCAGGCAGCTTATCCAGAAGGAGAAGCTAAGGAACAGGATCGACACGACCAAGAGCAGGAACAGCATAACCCCGATAATAATGGTCATAATAATAGCGCTTGTGGCGGTGACGATACTCGGATTCGTGCAGGGTTATGAGATACTCCTTGTGGCTGCGCTGATACTTGGAATACTCATCTTCGGATCGATGCTGCTCTTCGTTGGGAGCTTCCGGCGCGTTGGCATACTTCCAGGCATGTTCGATACAAATGAGCCAAAGCTCATAGTCGACAATACGGGCATGTCCCACGCCCCGTTCCTCGATGGCACAGGCGCGAAGGCTGGCGCGCTCTTCGGGGACGTGAAGCACGACCCGCTGCAGAGCGGGGGCCTCGGGACCCCGGCGCACCTGAGGGTGGAGAGCGGTTACATACACAGGGCCAACAAAGGTGTACTGTTCATAGACGAGATAGCGGACATAGAGCCGAAGTCGCAGCAGGAGCTGCTCACGGCGATGCAGGAGAAGAAGTACTCGATAACAGGGCAGAGCGAGATGAGCTCAGGGGCGATGGTGAGGACTGAGCCGGTGCCGTGCGATTTCCTGCTCGTCGCTGCAGGAAACCTGCAGGACATACAGAAGATGCACCCCGCGCTCAGGTCAAGGATACGCGGTTACGGGTACGAGGTGTACATGGAATCGTCGATGCCTGACAACGAGGCCAACCGCGAGAAGATAGTGCGCTTCATAGCGCAGGAGGTCAAGAAGGACGGCAAGATACCCCACTTCGACTACGACGCATGCATGCTTATAGTGGAAGAGGCGAAGAGGAGGAGCGGCAGGAAGAACAGGCTTACGCTCATACTCAGGGAGCTCGGCGGAGTGGTGAGGGCCGCCGGTGACGTTGCCATCGAGAAGGGCAGGAAGGTCGTAACTAAGGAGGATGTGCGCGCCGCGTTCACGCTCTCTAAGCCGATAGAGGCGCAGTTCGTCGAGCAGACGCTTGATTACAGGAAGGATTACAAGATCTTCAGGACAGGGGGCTATTCAATAGGAAGGGTCAACGGCCTCGCCGTTGTTGGTTCATCGTACCTGTCAGCGGGCATAGTGCTCCCGATAGTCGCTGAGGTCACAAGGGCTAGCTCAAGGACGGAGGGCAAGCTCATACCTACGGGGAAGCTCGGCAAGATAGCCAAGGAGGCCGTCAAGAACATCAGCGCCGTGATAAAGCGCCACATGAACAGGGACATGACCAGCTACGACGTTCACGTGCAGTTCATACAGACATACGAGGGGGTCGAGGGGGACAGCGCGAGCATCTCCGTGGCGGTGGCTGTCATATCCGCAATGGAGGGCATACCCGTAGACCAGGAGATAGCGATGACGGGCTCGCTGTCCGTAAGGGGAGACGTCCTTCCTGTTGGCGGCATAACCAACAAGATAATGGCCGCGATAGACGCCGGCATGAAGTACGTGATAATACCGGAGAGCAACTCAAAGGACATCTACATCGAGAAGGAGACGCTGAGGAAGATAAAGGTGATACCGGTGAAGAACATAGCGGACGTGCTTGACCATTCGCTCAAGGGCGGGGCAAGGACAAACGAGATAGTGAGGAAGCTCAGGAGGTACATAACATCGGATTCCAAGGAGAGGAAGCCGCTTGAGGCAGTTGAGTTGGTGCCGAATGCCGGAGGGGAATGACGCAAAGAAGAAGCTTGAGGGCCTCGGCCAGGATATAGTCAGCGACATCCGCGCCGGCAAGAACCCGACCTTCGTCACGCTTGCTAGGAAGAGGTCGAACATCATATTCGACCAGAAGACCGGTTACCTGAAGCTCGGGCGCGCAAAGGAGGAGCGCGACTTCGTCAACGTCGCTCAGTCGAAGAGGTTCATGCAGACGGTGGCGATCGCTGCTAAATGCCACAAGTTCGTGAAGGAGAACCTCCACACGACCATAAGGGGACTTTTCTACCAGCTGAAATACTCGCTGGGCGAGGACGTCGACGAGAACATATTCAACGAGCAGGCCGAATCAAATCCGCTCATCGAGGACCTCGAGGTGGCGCTCAGCCTCACCAGGGAGCAGCTCAACCTCAACGCGAACAGGAAGGGCGTGCTTGCGGGGAACCTGAAGATAATAGACACGTTCGGCAACGAGAGGATACAGATAGACTGCAGCAAGCAGGGGAGGAGCGGCTGGGCCATACCGAGCGACGTTGACAACGACATAGAGTTCGTCGACCTCAAGGCGAAGTATGCCATCGTTGTGGAGAAGGACGCGCTATGGCAGAGGCTCAACGAGGACGGCTTCTGGAAGAAGGAGAACGCCATACTGATAACACCGCAGGGCCAGGCAGCGAGGGGCACTAGGCGCCTGATAAGGAAGCTTGCGGACATGGGCCTCCCGATCTACGTCTTCACTGATTCGGATGCGTGGGGATGGTACATATACTGGACCATAAAGACCGGCAGCATAAATCTCGCGCACATAGGCGAGAACGTCGCAACTCCCGAGGCCAGGTTCATAGGCGTCACGATGTCCGATCTGGACAGGTACGACTTCCTCAACAAGCTGACGATGAATGCGAGCGATGTCGACCTGAAGAGGGCGCAGGAGATGCTAAGGTACGACTGGATAAAGAAGAGCAGGGAGTGGGTCACCGAGCTGGAGCGGATGATAAAGCTGAAGAAGAAGCTCGAGCAGGACGCGCTGCAGGGGCCTAGGCTCACCTTCGTCGACGATTACATAAAGGAGAAGATAAGGAACAAGGAGTACCTGCCTTGATGGGATTTGTAGGTAACGCATAAATATTTATCATCGCACATAAGGCTAATGTGGCGACGGTAAGAAGCATCCTTAACAGGCACGCTGGTGCAAATGTAGAGATAGATAGTTCGATTAAGCGTCCCCTTCATGATCTGCTCCTTGAGGTGGCGCGTCATAAGATGCATAGATACAAAATAAGGCGTAACCTATCTCCAGGGGCGCATGTGTCAATGAAGGACGACATAGACCCTGGGACAGGTAATGGCAAAGTACATGAAGTTGGGGAGCCGGTGGCATTCGGAAACAGGATATTCACTTTCAAGACCGAAGGCGGCGACACGGTAAATATGTTCTACAGAAGCGTTTCGCATGTGATGGTACCGCAAAATGAAGCAGCAGCAGAGAGATCGACGTACAGGCGGCTGTCCATGGTTTTTAGGCATTAGCCGTGCTTCAGGCTTTTACATTGCTGCTTGGGCAAACATCATTGAGCACGCACCTGTAGCACTGTTTGTCCCTCGCCTTGCAAGCGTCCCTCCCAAGCTCTATGAAGAGGTTCGACGCTATGCCCCACTCGCTTCTTGGTATCTTCCTCAGAAGGTCCAGCTCGACCTTGTGCGGATCCTTGTGCCTCGAGATGCCCATCCTCCTGGCGACTCTTCCGCAATGGGTATCCACGGCGATTCCCTCGTTTATGCCGTAGCCCTCGTTCAGTATGACGTTCGCGACCTTCCTGCCCACGCCGTAGAGTTCCGTGAGCTCCAGCATCGTGCGCGGGACCTTGCCGCTGAAGCGCTCGCGTATCTCCTTCGACGCGCGCGTAAGGTTCCTTGCCTTAGTCTTGTAATAATTCAGCCCGCTGAGGCCGGCCTCGAGCCTCTTGGGATCTGCATCAGCATAATCGGAGAATGTGCGGTACTTCCTGAAAAGCGCCTTTGTGACATTGTTCACCTGCTTGTCAGTGCATTGGGGCGAGAGCAGTACAGCAACGAAGAGCTCGGTCATGTTCTTGTGCACCAGCTGGGTGTGAGGCATTCCGTACCTATCGGACAGCCTTTTCAGGACAAGCTTAACGTATCCTCCCCTCATGCTTTTAAAGATGCGAATTCACTAATAAAATAGTTTCTATGGAGAGGGAACCGGCAGTTGCAGGGGCATTCTATCCTGATGACAGCATCAGGCTTTCGAAGCTTGTCGACGAGTACCTCAAGGAGGCAAAGCTTGAGGGGCTTGATCCCGATGGCGCGGTGTCCTATGTTGCGCCGCATGCAGGGTACATATATTCGGGTAGGACAGCAGCCTACACGTTCAAGGCGCTATCGAAAAGGAGGGATCTGGGCAACGCAACGTTTGTACTGATAGGGCCCAACCATACCGGAGACGGCACAGCCCTGTCCATCTCCGGAGCCGATTGGATGACGCCTTTGGGCAAGGCCAGCAATGACATTGAACTGACAAAGAGGATAGCCGGCATGTCCAAGTTCATATCCATTGAGGAGAGGGCGCATGCGCGGGAGCATTCGATAGAGGTGGAGCTTCCCTTTCTCCAGCGGGTTGTCAAGAACCCGAGATGCTGCTTCATATGCATGGGCGACCAGGGATACGAAGCTGCGAAGATGCTCTGCAAGGCGATAACCGACGCGGCCGTGGAGCTCAAGCGGAATATAGTGATAATAGCCAGCTCTGACTTCAACCATTACGAATCAGCGGAGGTCGCGAAGGGAAAGGACATGCCTGCGATAGGCGCGCTAAGATCCCTTGACACGGAGAAGTTCAACGAGCTGATAGACAGGCTTGGCGATACCGCATGCGGTCATGGGCCGATAACGGTGGCTGCGATGTACGCCAAGGCGAACCGCGCAAGGATCGGGAAACTCATGAAGTACGCCACGTCCGGCGATGCGAACGGTGACTACGATTCTGTTGTTGCGTACGCAAGCATCATATTCGCGCGGTGAATAGAATATTTAAGTATGTTCATTGCGAAGTCTAAGCTGGTGGCAAACCGATGAAAAAGCCGAATGTAGTAATAATCCTGATGGACACGATGAGGAGGGACGAGTTTGCGAGGCTCGAGTGGAGGCACGGCAGCCTGCACGACCTCGGCTTCCTCTTCCTTGACAACTGCATCGCGCCTTCGTCATGGACGCTGCCATCGCATGCATCGCTGTTCACTGGACTTTACCCGAGCAAGCACGGCGCCCACGAGACCAAGACGGTGAAGTCGCTCGACATAGACAACATACGCCTGAAACTGCCCACTTTCGTGAAGGACCTTTCAAGGATGGGTTACAAATCCCATGGCATCTCCGCAAACCCGTACGTCCACCCGATATACGGCTTCAGCGACTTCGATGTATTCGAGGAGGAATCCTATTTCACGGACATCTTCGGCAGCGTTATTGAGGTAGCGGATCACCTGAAGCCCAGGATAGCCAAATACAGGAACGTGGAAGGCAGCAACCTGATAAAACTCTCAAGGAACATGCTTATGAACGATCCGAACCTCTTCTTCGAGGCCGTTGGCAGCGCGGCGAGGCGCTCACCCGGAGCGGCTTTCAAGAAGCTGAGGGCAAAGATGATAGAGGGCTGGCCGATAGAGAAGGGCGGCATGAATACTGTAAGGAGGGTCAAGGAGATTGATTTCGAGGACCAGTACCTCCTTTTCATAAACCTTATGGAAGCGCACGATCCATACATAGGGAAGAAGGGCATGGACTTCAACTGGTCCACACCGTTCAAGAAGGAAGCACCTGGCGAAAGCCTTGTTGCCCACTGGAAGAGGCTCTATTCAACAGCGTCTGAAAGGGCCTACAAGTATACCGTTGAGATAGTAAGGTCGATGATGTACGACAATGGCGGCGAACAGCTCTTTGTTGTCACCAGCGACCACGGGCAGGCCTTCAATGAGCACGGCTTCATAGGCCACGGCACGGTGCTCTACGATGAAGTGCTCAGGATACCTATGGCGATAAAGATGCCGTATTCGGGCTATGCGATGCCGAGCGGAAAGGGCTACTGCTCGCTCATAAATGTCAAGAAATTCGTCCTCGATGCAATAAAACACAGCAGGAGCGCCCTGAAGAACTTCGAGAACAGGTCTGTTGCTGCGGAAAGCTTCGGCATACCGGCAAATATAACCATCACGGACGATGTAGATGAGAATAAGATAAAGGCCCTTGAAAGGTACGAGATAAGGAAGTTCACGTGAGATGAACTGATGGATGTAACTCTTGTCGGCAGGGACTTTGATTTCAGCGGAAACGACGGCATAAGCAGGTACTCCAATCAAATATACACGAAGATATCAGAGGTCAGCAAGGAGAGGAAGCTGAGGCTCAAGGCAGTAAGCGTCATCAGATTTTCAAGGATCAGAAGGGCGATAGGGGAACTTGATGTGGGCAACTGTGACCTGGTCCATCTTGTATACCCAAACCCCATAGGAGTAATGAGAACATTGGCGAAGATGGTGATAACATGGCACGACAACAGGGTCTTCACGAGGGCCCATGGAGTTACCGTGCTATCGGGGAAGTACTACAGGGAACGGTCGGTCAGGCGCCTTGCCATTGAGAACTACATGAAAAGCGATGGAATAATAAGCGTGAGCAGCAAGACCGAACGGGAGCTCAAGGAGTATCTCAAGAGATACGACCTGTACGACCAGGGGAAAAGGCATTTTGTCGTGAATGAAGGAATAGAGGACATCTTCCTTGCGCAGAAGGTCTGGAACGGGCCGCGGAAGGATTTCGCGTACGTTGGTTCGATACATCAGGAGCACAAGAACCTGCCTGCCTTGCTAAGGGTGTTCAGCTCGATAGTCCATGAGGTCGACGACCAGAAGCTGCACATCTTTACCATGAGTCCCGATGCGGACAAGGTGCTCAGGAGAGAGCTTGGCAGATTCGAGAACCTCTCGATGGAGAATGTCGTACTTCACTACAAAAAACCAGATTCAGAGCTGATAAAGTACATACCCAAGATTGCAGCATATATCCATCTCTCGAAGGACGAGGGGTTCGGCCTCCCGATAATGGAGGCCATCTCGATGGGCACGCCGGCGCTAATACTGAGGGACAGCGACATACCCGAGGAGGTGAAGAAACCTGCATTCAAGTCAGACATCGGCGGGATAGAACGGGAGGCGCTGCGGCTTCTTGACAGGCAAAAACCTGCGCCTGCCGCTGCAATAAAGTACGTGCGCGGATTCACCTGGGAGAGGACAGCGGAGCGCACCATAGAAGTCTACGAGCACATGCTCAAATGACTACTTGATTATGCCGATGCCTGCGAATTTGCTCCCCTCATAGAGGACGAACCTGCCGAGTTCCCTTGAATCGGTGAACGGTTCCGCCTGGATCTTCTTTCCGAGCTTTATGTTTACGTCGGCGGCATTCAGCGCGTAGTTCCCGCTTTTCGGTGCCTCCCTCGAGCCCGTGGTCGTATCTATTAGGCTATTTATGGCAATCTTTCCCTGCAGATTGCTGCCGTTGAATCTCACTGTAATCTTCTCGCCTATCTCCTTTGTGAGGAAAACGGTGGCTTTGATCTCGTCCGAAGGCCTTTGCCTGCTCCCCTCCGAGTAGATAACGCTGCCCCTTGGCTCCCTGGAGATTGGCTTGTCAAGCAGCATCGCCACATTCTCTCCTGTGCTGGCGCTCTTTGTCCTTGAGCCTTTCACGAACAGGTCTTTTACAGTGGCATTCGCGCCTTCTGGAAGGATCATTATCCTCTGCCCGGATCTTATGCTGCCGCTCAGGACATTGCCTATGAGCATGCTGCCTGTCTCATGCGGTATGGTACCCTGAAGAAGTATCCTGAGATGTGGATCCTCCACCTCCTCGTTAGACTTCACTACAGTCCGCATCACATCGAGGAGGGGCTTGCCCTTGTACCATTTCATGTTTGGGGATTTTGCCGACAGGTTCTCGGCGTTGTATGCCGATATAGGGACGAAGTACACGTTGTCATTCCTTATGCCGACACCCCCAAGGAACTCCCCTAGCTCTCCCTTTATCCTCTCGAACTCCTTTTCATCGTACCCAATCGTATCCATCTTGTTTACAGCGACTATGATCCTGTCTATGCCAAGCATCTTGGCAAGGAAGATGTGCCTCTTTGTCTGTGGCCTTATGCCCTCATCGGCTTTTGCCGAGACTATTAGAAGCGCGAAGCTTGCGTATGATGCGCCGCTTATCATGTTCTTTATCAGCTCCTCGTGGCCAGGGACGTCTATGAACTCGAAGGCGACGTCCCTGTACTTGACCTGCGCGCGAGTGGTGTCTATGGTCATCTCACCCTGCCGCTCCTCCTCGAAGCTGTCGAGGATGTAACCGGGCTCGAACCTCCTGCCGAGCTTCCTGCTCGTCTTCTTGGCCTCGTTTATGCGCTGCTCAGAAGCCGCGCCTGAAGTGATCAGCATGTTGCCTATAAGAGTCGACTTGCCGTGGTCCTTGTGCCCCAGAAGGGTTACCTTGTTTATCTTCAAGAAAACACCTTACATGTAGCCAAGGGAGCGCAGCTTCTGCATAACGTACTCCTTCTCCTTGTCCTGGTCGCGTCCTGCCCTCTCTTCTGTTGTTGTGGTGCCGAGCTCCTTTATTATATCATCAACGTTCCTTGCGTTGGACTTTATCGCAGTCGTGCAGTGTGTGCAACCGAGGCTCCTGTACCTCATGCCGTTCCTTGAGAAGTAAAGTGGATTTATCGGCACCTTCTCCTTCTTTATGTAATTCCATATGTCTATCTCGTTGAAATCCAGGAGAGGATGCACGCGCACGTGCCCCTTGGAATCAAGGCTCGATGAGTAGTCGTTCCAGAGCTCTGCAGGCTGGTCCTTGTAAGACCACTTGAAGTTCCTGTCCCTTGGTGACACATACCTCTCCTTCGCCCTTATACCGTGCTCGTCCCTCCTTATCGAGACTATAAGCGCGTCGAAGCCTCGCTCCTCCATGAGCTTCTTAAGTGCAACGGTCTTGTTCGCGCCGCAGCACGCGAAGCCAGACATCTCCGGCTTGATCTCGCTCTCAACGACTATGAGATCGAGATTCCATTTCTTTGCAAGCTCAGCCCTGAATTTGTACGTCTCCGGGAAGTCGATGCCGTTGTCGATGTGTATCACCGGGAACGGGACCTTTCCTAGAAAGGCCTTCCTTGCAAGCGCGATCATCGTGGTGCTGTCCTTGCCCATGCTCCAGAGCGCTGCGACGTTCTTGAACTTCGACTTGGCTTCCCTTATTATGAATATGCTCCTCTCTTCCAGTTCGTTTATGTCTTGTTGTATCATGCAATCACTTGTTTATGTTCAATAACCCCGACAGATATATCGTTGCGCCCTTTATCTTTGCGCCGTCCTTCCTGAAGATCGGCACCTTGCACACCGCCTTCTCCTTCGAATCATAAAGTTCAGCGTACGAATACCTTAGGTCCTCCTTGTTTGCAAGCTTCCCCTTTTCATAGAAGATCTTGTAGTACTTTATTCCGCCCTTTGCCAGGGAACCGGAGAATGCCTCCCAGCCCTTCGTTGTCGGATTTTTCCACAGCGCTTCTGCCAGCGTCTTAGCGTTTTCCGCCATTTTGATCAACTCATGTAACCCAATGCCTTGAGCTTCTCGACAACCCCGTGGGCCTCCTTCTTGCCGGACCTCTCATTCAGCTCCGCGACCGTCTCCCTCAGGACATAGGTCGCATAGTCCGACACCGAAGAGAAGCCGGTAGTCTTTATCTTCTCCCGGATGTTCTCGAAAAGCTTTGTTGGTATGGTTATTGTTGTGTACTTCCTCTTTTCTGATGTGTTTGGCCTTCTCATCTCCTCACCAGATTGTTTAATTATATATAATGTTATAACATTATATGATAATATATAAAAGCCTTTCGGTGCTTGGCCTTACTTGCAGAGTATAAAAACCTGTACACTGATTGCATTCCTGTAATAGGCTGGAATCTGGCAATATCCTTTTTATTATCACTGGAATAGATAATATGGGGGTTAAAATGAACAAAAAATTCGTAGAGGAGATAGATGCGATACTAAAGGAAAAGTCGCTGTTAAGGCACCCGTTCTACAAGATGTGGTCCGAAGGCAGGCTGAGCCTTGATACTTTGAGGGGCTATGCGGTTGAGTATTACAGCCTTGAGGCAGCATTTCCGAAATTCCTGTTGCAGCTCAGGGAGCACGGACCGGACAGCAGTGACGACAAAGTGCTGATGGAAAATTATGCAGAAGAGACCGCAAAGGGGAAAACGCATGTAGGCCTATGGCTGGATTTTGCAGAAGGTCTCGGATTAAGCAGGGCAGACGTAGAGAATAGCAGAACATTGGACTCCACGCGAGAGACACTTGCTCAGATAAGATCCCTGGTCAAGATGGGCTATCTGTCTGGGATAGCCGCCTTGCTTGCATATGAGGCAAACCTCCAGGAGACCTCGGTGACCAAGATCGAGGGCCTGAAGAAGCACTATGGGCTGACGGACAAAAAGTCTACAGAGTTCTTCGCTCTGCATGGAATCGTGGATGTGAAGCATTCAAATGACTGGAGGATAATACTGTCCAAGAATGCAAAGACCGAGGAGCAGAGGGAGGAGGTAAAGCGTGCCGTGGGAAAATCAATGGATGCGTTATGGAGCTTCCTTGACGGGATCAATGAGAGGTATAACGAAGGAAGGGCCTGCTAGAAGGCTTTTGCGCTGCCCGCGTCACGGAGGCGTATACCCTCCAGTCCATGATTCGGTGTACGAGAGGTTGAAGCCTGCGCCGTTGTTCCTGTCACCGCTGTAGTCACTGGAATCGCCGTTGAGAGGCGTACTCTAAGGCTGCCTGCTGTTTGAGTCGTGGTTTATCGTGCATGCAGGATCCCCATCGGTTAAGGCCGTTTTGATAGATATAAATCTCCTGCCCTGGCCGCCTATGGTACGTAATAGCCAGCATACCAGGCATCTGTATAGTATACATTGACACTGGCCCCGTTCCTCTTGTTGCCGCTGTAGTCATTAACATCGCCGTTCAGGGGCCACCAGCCGACGAGGTTGTTCAGGGCCTCGGGATGGCCGCCTATGCCCTCGTAGTAAAGGGCGGTTATCTCGTTCTGGGTTAATGAAGTGTTATAAAGCTGCACGTTTGCCATCTGTCCGCTGAAATTGTCCGGATCGGTTTGCAGAACCACATCCACTTGGTTGTATCCGAGATACATCACAGAATTTGCCGTGATGATCCTTGGAAGTAAGGTGTCGGTAAATTCCTGGAAGGCAGTGCCGTTTGATATGGTAACGCTTGTGCTGTTGTATGTCGCAGCAACGAAGTTCCATTTGTTGAGCGTCACATTTACCAACGAGCTATAATACTCCACGGATCCGAATACCGGCCATGTTGTCACTTCCAACCCGTGCCCTAACGCTCCGTCTAGACTAAGCCCAAAGCTATTGGATGAGTAAATAGATGGATATGGATCACCCATGTAAAACAATCCAGGTTCGTGGACGCCGAATGAGGTGGGTTTTATCCACATCACAACAGTGACGGAATTGCTTCCGTAAAGGGACTGCGGCACGCCGTTACCAGTGATATTCACGTAACTGCCAGTATTGGGGCTTGAAAAGTTCATGGCAAACTCAGGAATGGCAGAGGTGCACTCGCCCTGAAGCGAGATGTCGAAAGTGGTGTTGGGGCCTTGGGGCCTGAAGACATGGCATGTGCCTGGCTGCGCTTTTGGGGCATAGCTGAACTGGTTTCCTATGCCGAGATAAAGGAAGACGATAAGTACCAATGCAATTATGAGTATCATCCAGCCGTAGGTGGTAAGGTACTCCAGGGCTGCCTGCTGTTTGAGTCGTGGTTTATCGTGCATGCAGGATCTCCATCGGATCATATAATGTTTTGTGGACATATCTTCTTATTCCATCCGCTTACGGAACGTAATAGCCGTCATACCATTTACCCGTATAATATATGTTGGTAGATACGCCGTTCCTCTTGTTGCCGCTGTAGTCATTGGCATTGCCGTTCAGGGGCCACCAGCCGATGAGGTTGTTCAGGGCCTCGGGATGGCCGCCTATGCCCTCGTAGTAAAGGGCGGTTATCTCGTTCGAGGTCAAAGACCTGTTATAAAGCTGCACGTTAGCCATCAGACCAGTGAAATAGTCAGGCGACCCGTCTGCGAATGTATCGAACTGGTTGTAACCCAGTAACATTATAGAATTTTCACTAATGATCGGGGGCGACAGGCTAAAACCGAATCTTTGGGACGCTGTGCCATTATATATGGTAACGTTGTTTGTGCTGTTGTATGTCACAGCAACGAAGTTCCACTGATTGAGCGAGATGTTAACATTTGTGGGGTCATATTCATTGCCTACGCCTGTGCTCTCGTTTGTTGTCACTTCAAGGCCGTGGTGGCCGCCGTATCCCGCGCCCCTTAGGGTAAGGGCGAAGGAGCTGATAGACGAGGAATTGGAATACGGATCCCCAAGGTAGAATAATCCTGGTTCATACTCGCTTAGGGTGGATGGCTTTATCCACATGACAATTGTGAGCGAATTGCCGCCGCTAAGGCTGCTGTAGAGCGACTGCGGAACGCCGTTGCCGGTGAGGTTTACGTAACCGCTGGCATTGATGCCAGTGAAGTTCATTGTGAACTCGGGCAACCCGGAAGTGCACTCGCCCTGAAGCGAGATGTCGAAAGTGGTGTTGGGGCCTTGGGGCCTGAATACGTCGCATGCGCCTGGCTGCACTTTTGGGGCATAGCTGAACTGGTTTCCTATCCCGAGATAAATGAAGAAGATAAGTACCAATGCAATTATGAGTATCATCCAGCCGTAGGTGGTAAGGTACTCCAGGGCTGCCTGCTGTTTCATCGCATCTTTCCAATCCATACCGAATCGCGCTAAATTAGGGGCGCTTAAAAAGTATATAAAGTTTGGCACGGCTCATCTGCCGTCAGGTATTTAAGCTTGTTCGAGATAAGTGAGTATATCATTTGTAGAGGTATTAGTTTGAAGATACTCCAGATGGACGTCAACAACATCACGTACGAGCCCACCGCGCCGGAAGCCAGCGTGTACGAGGACGCGAAGAGGGAGAAGACCTCGATAGACAATACGATGGTGATCTTCGTAAGCGTAGAGAACGGGGACACCGAGGCCATGGCAGAGAAGGCGGTCAGGGACACCGAGGAGTTCATGCGCAAGCTAGAGAGGAAGAAGATACTAGTATATCCATTCGCGCACCTCAGCAACAACCTTTCAGAGCCGAAGGAGGCCATGCGCATACTGCAGTTGATGGGCAGGAGCTTCGGGGAGGGCTATGAAGTCAAGAAGGCGCCGTTCGGCTGGACAAAGAAGATGAGCATAGACATAAAGGGGCATCCGCTCGCGGAGCAGTCGAGGAGCTACAGCCCTGCCGGGGAGACGAAGATCTACAAGAAGGTGAAGCCGATGAAGCTTGACGAATCCATCGTCAGGAAGAGCGACTGGTCCGGCCTTCCGGACACGGACCACAGGACCATCGGCGAGAAGCTCGACCTCTACAGCTTCCAGGAGGTCTCGCCGGGGATGGTTTACTGGCACCCCAACGGATTCATGCTGTACAGGCAGCTGCAGGAATTCCTCAGGGCGAAGCTCGATGCTTACGGATACCGTGAGATAAGCGCCCCTGCCGTCGCCAACCTCGTACTCTGGAAGGTGAGCGGGCATCTGGAGCACTACGTGGAGAACATGTTCAAGTTCGATACCGGCGAGGCGGACCTCGGGCTCAAGCCGATGAATTGCCCTTCGACGATAATGATCTACAAGTCAAGCAAGTGGAGCTACAGAGACCTGCCGCTGAGGCTTGCCACGTTCGACAAGATATACAGGAACGAGGTCAGCGGCGCGCTCACCGGCCTGTTCAGGGTGCGCGAGATAACCCTAGACGACGCGCACATCTTCGCCACCGAATCGCAGCTTCCCGAGGAGCTCGAATCGCTGATAAAGCTGGTGAAGGAGGTCTACGACACGTTCGGACTGCCATTCAAGGCAAGGCTCTCGACCATGCCCGACAGCCACATGGGGGACGAGAGGCTGTGGGAGCAGGCGGAGGGCATACTTAAGATGGCGCTCGAATCGCACAATATACCTTATGAGCTGAAGCCCAAGGACGGGGCGTTCTACGGGCCGAAGATAGATTTCGATGTCACGGATTCGATGGGAAGGGACTGGCAGTGCGCGACGATACAGCTGGATTACCAGATGCCGCAGAGGTTCGTGCTCGAGTATACGGGCGAGGACGGGAAGGCGCACGCGCCGATAATCATACACAGGGCGCTGTTCGGAAGCCTTGAGAGGTTTATAGGCATCATGACCGAGCACTACAAGGGCAAGTTCCCTACCTGGCTTGCGCCCACGCAGGTTGCCGTGGTCTCGATATCGGAGCAGGTTGCAGATTATGCCGCGCACATCCACAAGGAGCTCAAGGGGCATGGGATAAGGTCCGCGCTGGACGTGTCCGACAAGACCCTCGAGTACAAGATACGCGACGCGAAGATGAGGGAGGTACCCTACACGATAATACTCGGCAGGAAGGAGAAGGAAGCAAAGACGATATCGGTCAGGACCAGAGACAACGTGCAGAAGAACCAGCTTAAGCTAGCCGATTTTATCGGCACATTAGGCAAGGAGGTATCGGAGCGGAAGAACAAGCTCCAGCTCTCTTAGCTTATCGTACCCTGCTCCTTCGAGTACAGGATTATGCCGGGATACTTCCTGGTCAGCGTATTGGCCTTCTGCCCGTACACCGCCTTTATGTTCCTCTGCACGGCCAGCTCGACAAGCCTTTGCGTTATGACACCGTCAAGCACTATGGCGTACACGCCGTTCGTGTACTCCACTCCTGCCAGGAGCTCGCGTATGGGGATCTCCTTTATGATGTTGCCAGCGCTGTCGTAGAGCCTGCTGCGCAGCGTCCCGGTGAGCTCGTCCAGACCTCCGGCAAGCTGCGTGAGGAGCATGCTCTTCAATGCCGGCTCCGGTCCCGGATTTGGCGCGGGCCTTGACAGGTCCTTCGCGGGCATGTATGACTGCCTTCCTATATCGCCGACCTCGCCAGGATTGGGCTCGAGTATCGCGCTGAGCTCCTTCGCCGGCTCAGCCCGCTGCGGCTGGTCCTGCGGGTCAGGCGGCTGCGGAGGCCTTGGCGGCGTAGGCCTGTACTGAGGCGTGCCGCCAGAACCTTGCCCCTGCTGGGACGGTCTCCTGTTCCTCCCGCCCTGGTACTGGTCTGTAGGTATCCTCGTCCTGAGCGCCTTTATCACCTCCTTCCTTGTGAGGTCCTCTACTTCCTTCCCGTCAGGGGCCCTTGCGATGAAGTCGATCTCGGCGACGTTCATCAGCGACCTAAGAATAAGGTCGCCGCCCCTGTCACCGTCAAGGAAGAGCGTTGATTCCTTCTCGGTTGCAAGCGTTATTATGGACTTGGGGATGTTGTTCGTTGCCCCGCCTACCGCTATCGCGTTGGTTATGTCGTTCCTGAGGAGGTTGAGCACGTCTGCCCTTCCCTCTACTATTATCACCTCGTCGCTCTTGCCCACCTCCGGCCCTGCGGGAAGCTGCTCCGGCCCGTATGTGGTGACCTCGCTTGCGCGCACGTCGGACTGGACCATCTCGGCTATCTCCTTGCTGTCGGGTATCTCGGTGTTGAGGAGCTGCTTGAGAAGGTCCTTTGCCCTGTTTAGTATCTTCCTCCTCTTCTCTGACCTTGTATCCTCGACCTTGTCGACGCCGAAGTTTGCCTCGTAAGGACCCACTCTGTCGACGGATTCTATAGCAGCCGCAAGTATGCACGTCTCTATCCTGTCAAGCGATGCCGGCAGGTGCAGCTTGCCGAAGGTCTTGTTCGATGACTGGTTGACATCTATCTCTATCCTGCCTATCTTTCCGTTCTTCTGCAGCTCGCGGAGGTCGAGCTCGCTGCCGAGGAGGCCTTCGGTCTGGCCGAAGACCGCGCCTATTATGTCGGGCTTGTCGACCACTCCGTCTATCGTGAACTTAGCCTCCACCATGTACTTTACTATCTCCAGGTATGTTTTTGCCATCAAAATCGCTCTCGTTGTGTTGTCGTTAGATCAGTCTGGCGGGTATTGCAGCCGCTGGGCGCGAATAGCGCGCAAGGATCAATTAACAAAGATCTCTCAGCAATTGGCTTTGGCGCTGCCTTTCCTAGCACAGATATCACTATGGAGCAGCTGCTTTACTGAAGTAGAAGACGGCAGTCCAACTCGGCAGAACCCGAGCGGTTGTTTGAATAAGTATAAAACGCCATCGTCACACCAGATAAATGCAACTATTCCCGGTATATATCTAGTCAGGAAGATTATTAAGGTTACTGTATGCCCGGCTGAGAGGGCGGGTTTGGCGCCTGCGCAGGCTTCTTGATGCCGGACTGCACCATCTCCTTTGTGATGCCCTCCGGAAGCTTGCCGCCGGTTGCGGAATCGTAGAGGATCAGCTTGTAGACATTGGCGAGCATGTAGTTGAGCATTGCACCGTAGACTATCAGAAGCAGGCCCATTATACCGACTATGGCCATCAGTATGAATGATCCGGTAAGGACGATGAGGCCTATCGCCAGGATTATCACCACTATGCCTGCCACTATGAACAGTATGGAATAGAGGTCCGTGAAGAGCAGGCCTCCGAAAGTCTGCCCGAAATTCCTGGTTATGAAGCCGACGCTCTCCTTTATCGTCGCTATGGGCCCTGTCTTCTTCTCAATTATCACGGGTATTGCGAAGACCTGTATTACCGACATGGCTATCGAGATGCCAAGGCCTGCGAGCAGCGCGGTTAGATTTATCCCGCCCCTGCCCCTGCTCTCAAGCGCCTTTATTACCATGGTTACTATGGCCTCGAATACCGCCCATTCCAGTATCACAAGGGCGTATCCCGATGCAGTCTGCCCGAGCGCCTCGAAGAAGCCAATCTTCTTGCCTTTCTCGAAGCTCTTGAATGCGAGCAGCATCGAGACCACTATGAAGATGGAGGTGAAATAGATAATGACATAATAGATGAACAGGCCCACTATGAAGGCTATCGAGTTGTTGTTGCTGAGGAAAAGGAAGGGTATGAGTATCAGTATGGTCTCGACAAATATGACGAGCCCGGATACTATCGGGTATATGAAGAGTCCGCGGTCCTTGAAGACCAGCTTCCTTATCGAAGCTGCGAGTTTCCAGCCTGCTATTACGTTCTCGAACATGGTGTTTGCAACCTCAGGGTCTTAGTTAAGTTTATATTAGGCAAGCAACATTAATAAAGATGCGGTGATCAGTCTGCCGAACAACAGGTACCAGCGCGGAGCCAGAGCTGAAAGGGAGCTCCTGGGCACTTTTTACGAGACAGGATGGTCCGTCATAAGGAGCAGCGGCAGCGGGGTCAATGCGCTGAGCCCTGACCTGCTTGTCGCAAAGGACCGCGTCTGCATAGCCATAGAGTGCAAGGCCTGGGACCGCGGGAGCCTGAGCATCGGGCCGGAGCAGTTCCTCAAGCTGCTCGAGTGGGAAAAGAACACATCCTTCCCGACGTACGTCGCGTGGCGCGTCAACAGGAAGGGCTGGTACTTCATAAGGCTTGACGAGTTCACGAAGGGCGAGAAGAATTATAATGTCACGATGAAGAAGGTATCCGAGATAAACAGGCTGTTCGATGACGTGGTGAGGATGTTTGCACCGCATGAAGTGGTGCAGGCCGCAGTATAGGGCCCCAGACCACCATTTTAAATATGATAAATCTTAGCTATATTATGCGATATTTATGGTCCAGAGTGTAGCGGCGCGCAAGGTGAACGGCCATCTCGAGAGGGTAGCCATGCTTGCGGATGACAGGACCGCTAGGCTGACGGCTCTGGAGAGCCTGAGGAACAAGGCCCTCTATTCGGGAGAGGAGGAGGCCGTAAGGTCGCTCGAGTATCTCTCGATGGAAGGCCGTGGAAAGGTCAGGAGGGCGGCGAAAAGCGCCCTGGGAGAACTCGATGCGCTAAGGAGGCGCTGATAAAAGCGCATATATATCAGGGTTGCATAATTGATGATTATGGCCAGCGACATGGTGAGGGTAAGGAACAGGGTGCTTACGTCAACGGCACTGGTAGGAGAGGACAGGTTCACGCGCGCAGATGCTGCGATGCTTCTGAGGAACCAGGCCATAGATGGAAGGCAGCCAAGCGCAATGCAGGGTTTGAGGCATGTGGCTATGGAGGGCGATGGGGAGGCCCAGGCCATAGCAAAGGGCGGCGTGAGGGAGCTTGAAGAGCTCGCCAAGCGCGAGTTCAGGGACAGGCCGGCATAGGCCCTGCGCTTATTCATGGAGATAGCAATAGATACATTAGCCTAGGCCAGGTTTACGGATATGGGGCACTCCGTCATGTAGGGGGCGTTGCCGTACACGTAGATCCTGCTAGCGTGTATTATGGTAGAATTGAAGCCGCTGTAGTTAAGGAAGATGGACGGCTCCGAATAGGCCGTGGAAAGGCAGGAGCTGGCATTGGCGGTAACCGGAGAGATCTGGCCGCCAAGGCCCGTCTTCGAGTATATGCACTCGTGCGTGGTCCCGTTTATCAGGAAGAAGTCTATGGTGCTGGCCTTCCTGGAATGCGCTATTATCTGTATTATGGAATCGAAGCATGAGCTCTCTATCGGGTACTGCGAGGCGTTGTAGTAGGTAGCTACGATCGCCACGCGTGGCGCGGCGTCGAAATTTGACTTGAACGACGAGAACGAGACGCCGGTGAGCGTGGATGGGACGACGAGGAACAGAGCTATTAGCACGGCTATGCCGACTATCACTATCGCGATTATGACAGGCAGCGAGCTCGGGGGAGCCTTCTGGCTCTCCTTGTGCTTCTTTGAATCGGCCTGCTTCTTCTCGGCTGCTGGATCCGCTCTCTTCTCGGCCATCAACTCACCTTATCAGCGCAGCAATAGGGCAGCTGTTCATGAACACGTCGTTCCCTGTAGCGCTCAGTATCGTGCCGTAGTACGAGTACATGCCTATGTGCGTGGAGTTGCCCTGCGTAAGCACGACAACAGGCGTGTTCTTCGCAAGGTACGGATTGAGGCAGGTGCCCAATCCCTGAGGAGTTCCTCCAACGAGGCACGTGGCATTGCTTATCCTAAGCGTCTGCACGCTCTTGTTGATTGCCTTGGCGGCTGTCGCTATCCTTCCGGAGCAGTTTATCATCGCGGTCGAAGTGGTGCCGTTAAGCGCAACGACGAGCGTGTTTGAAGCGGAGAGAGATGAATGGAACGTGCTTACAGGGGCGAATGAGCTTGCGCTTGCGGCAAGAGAGTAGGTCACGGCCAGGTAGATGGCTACCAGTATCACTGCGGCGGCGAAGAGCTTCCTCCAGTTAGCAGCGGTCCTGGGGTCGTTCCTCAGCTTATGCCTGTGCTTCAGGCTGTTGTACTTGTAGAATACAAGGCCGAGGAGTATCAGCCCTATTATCAGTGAGGGTATCATCGCGTAGAAAGGCGCGGAAGCTATCGCCGCTGCGGAAGGCATGTTCTCGGCGCCCAGCATGACGCGCACGATGGGCGCGTCTATGCCCCTCGATAGCTCCTGGAATGGATCCCCGAAGCCGCCACTGCCGAGGGCGGCAGCCTGCGAATTGATTGCGAGCAGATTGGAATTGAGTGCTGATATCGAGCTTATCCTCGATGAGAGCTGCGTCTCAAGCGCGGCTTCCTGGAAGCCGAGTGAGCTTGCGCTCTGGCTAGGCGCCATGGTATTGAGCTGCAGCTCCAGTATCAGCGCGGTGTTGTTCCTCGCAAGTTTGACGTCATTCGAGTACGTGGCATTAGCGCTTGCGTACACCCTCGAGAAAGAGGTTATCTGCTTCGAGAGGTTCGCCGCGTACGCCGTTATGTTAAGGTTCAGGTAGTTGGCCTCGAGGGTCGAGACGTTGCGCATGAGCGCGCTCTCGTCAGCGGCGAGAGTGCTGTTGCTTATGTGCGTGAGCAGGGTGTTGGTTGCGAAGATGAGGGTGCTGTATCCGGAGAGCGTGGTGTTGAGCGTCGTGGCGAGCTCCTTCGCCTTCCTTGCCGTCAGTATTGGAAGGACGTAGGAATTCTCCTTCTGGCTTATGTTTGAAGCGAGGCTCTCTATCTGCGGATCGGTCAGCGGAAGGGATTCCAGCTGGCTTATCGTCGTCTGTATGGACGACAGCTTTGATTGCTGGAAGAACGGCGTGGGGCAGTACGGCAGCGAGTTGCAGTACCAAGGGCCGCCAGGAGACGAGACGTTGACCTTGGAGTTGCCTGCGCCCGTGCAGAGGTTGTAGTTGACGCCTGCTGGCGGCGGGAATATGGGGTTGTGTGTTATGCTCTGCGTCAGGGACGAGATGCTGTTGTACGCGCTCGATATCTGCGGCACTGTGGCGCCTGCATTCGAGCCGTTTATCGTCATTGCGCCGGAGGTGAACTTGGTGAAATTGGATTCGAGCTGGGTGTACTCGGTGGAGAACAGCATCACGCCTGCCGCGAAAGAGCCGCTGGGGCCTCCCGAGGCGTCGAGGTACTTGTGGCACAGGGGCACGGAGCCGCATGCCTGGCACTGGTTGGCCAAGGTGCAGGAGAACCTGTTGAGACCGGTGATGTTGTAGCATGCCGTAAGGTTCTTGGCCGCGTTGTTCGCGGTCTCGAACTGCTGCATCTGGCTGACGAGGCTGCTCGTGTTGACGCTTGCAAGGCTCTGGTTGATCAGCTCTGGCCGCAGTATCGCAGCTATGGTGCTGCCGTTGAGCACTATGAGGTACGGTGTCGACGATACGTTGACAAGGAAGTCGATGTTGTTCTGGCTTGAGAGCGCGATGTACTGGCTGCCCTGGAAGGTTATGCCTGTCGTGCTCAGGTTGCGTATCAGTCCCGAAGAGACGTTATAGCTTGAGAGAAGGCTGTTGACCTCCTGTGAAGAGTATGCGCCAGCGACGTTTACGACGGAAAACAGCACGAGCAGGACGAGCAGTGTTCTCGTATACATGAGAAAGTTATTGCTATTGGTGTTTATATACATTTCCCCAATTTTTGGTTCTGAAACGAAATGAGATTAATGATTTTGAAAACCAAAAGGAAGAGAAAGGAAAAAGGAATAGAAAAAAGAAAAAGTGTGAAGCCAAAATGGCTTCACAAGCTCAGCCGCTTTACGTGCCTGCAGACTGCAACAGCTGCCCTATGAACTGGTTCCCTGCCTGTACCGTCTCGTTGGCAGAGTATCCTGCAACCAGTATCCTGTTGTTGCCCTCAGCAGAGGCGATCACAGACCCAGGTCCGAAGCTTGAGTCCAAGCTTGGGTTCTGCTGGAAGATCTGCGCTGCCACAGCGTTGACATACTTGCTTCCAACCACTATAAGGTTAGATGATTGGTTTGCATTCGTGTCAAGGACGACTAGTGGCTGTGCCACCGTGTTCAGGTGTACAGGTGTTACTGCATGCGAGATTGACGGCGTTGCCGTTAGGTTGCCAAGTCCAGTTACCGTGCAGCTCGCGCTTGTGGTGTTTCCACCGCTGCATGAGGCGCTGACGTTCGCAATGGTCACGTTCGCTATGTTTGTGGCCTGTCCTATCTTGTAAGGACCGAACGTCTGGGTCGTTGTCGCGGCGGTTCCGTTTATTCGTCCTACCACGAACAGGAGCTGGTCAGGCGACTTTGCGAGGTTGAATGATATCGTTGTTGGCGATATTGAGACAACCTTGCTGCCTCGCTCTCCGACGAATCCAGGCATCACGTTGAATGCTGCATTGCCCAATGAAGGGATGTACGTGATGTTGTTCTTCTGGCCTATAGCGTTCGTTGCCGAGCCGCTGTAGTTGAGCTGGAACAGTGGGCTTGCTGATACTCCTCCGGTTGAGTTCACTATGCCGAATGCGAACCCGCTCTGCTTTATCAGAGTGTTGGAAGGTACCGCTACCTCGTTGAACGTGTAGCTGTAGTACTGCTGAGGCGTCGCCAATACACCGGCCGCCTTTGCAGACGTCGGCGTCAAGGCAAATGTCTCAGTAGACTGCGCTCCGTTGTACACTACGTTCGTTGCCGCTGAAGACAGCGAGTAGTATGTCTGTCCGGAGAGTGGTCCGTAGATTATCTCACCGGCAGCCGGAACGTTCGTGAGGTTGGCAAGCTGCACCACGTTGGCGGTGTTTGTCAGGGAGTTCGCCCATACTGCTACTGTGAATGGGTTTCCTGGCAGTGGCCTGCTCAACTGTATGTTCGTGACGTTGAAGAACGCCGTGGCAGTGAGCTGGTTGCCGCTGTTCGTTGTGAACTGCACCGCGGAGCTTACAGGGGACTTGCCCGCCGTGTTTGACGTGAAACCTTGTATGGTTACAGTCAATGGGTTCGTCGAGGTTATCCAGTACTGGCCGCCAGTTGTCTGATACGTCAGGATGACGTTGTCAGTTCCTGGGGTCGTCAGACCCTGTCCTGTTCCTGCTCCTGGGGCAATCGTGTTGCCGTTTGGCCTCATCGTGTTAGCGATCTCGTTCAGCTGGTATGGGTCCAGCAAGTACGTTACTGTCGCACTCTGCTGTCCTGCGTACGTGAACGCATTTGGTATGCTGCTCGTTACAGTCAGCTCTGATGCTGGCTCGGTTATGCTGTTGACCGCGAGCTGCACTGCGTCAGGCGCAGATGCACCAACTCCAGAAGAGCCTGCACCGATGTTCTGGTATGTTATCGATGAGGTTGGTTGGGCCGTCGCAGAGACAGAGTCGAAACCTGCAGGTGATAGTGAGTCACCGACGAAGGTTATCTTCCATGCCGCTGGGTTCTGTATGAACGTGAACGACTGCCCTGGTGCCAGGGTTGTAGGCGTCCTGTTGTACACGACTATCGATTGCAAAGCCACTGCGTTTGCAGAGCTGCTCGATGAGGTGTTTGTCCAGTATATGTTCACTGTCCAACCTGGGTCATTCGTCTGGTTGTAGACCTGACCGTCAGTTATGTTCAGCAGGTTGGAGTATAGCTGGATCTTTGCCCACTTCTCGTATGCATACAAACCTGCGAAGGTCTGCTGTACATTGACGAAAAGCTTCTGGCCCGAGACGTTGAACGCCTGGGTCTTGAACTCGTTTATTGACGTCGTGTTCGTCTTCACTCCGTGGTAGTACACAGCCACTGAAGCTGGTGTCGCACCTGTGGAGTTAGGCTGACCAAGGTCCTGCAATTGCACCGTGAATGGACCTGTTGAGATGTTGTCTCCCACGTACACAATTGTCGCTGGTACCAACGCTGCAGCAAGCTCAAGCTTTCCTCCGTTAATTACATTTGAGGATGTAACTCCCGTGGTTGTTGAGTATGCCTGTAGTATTGTATAGTTCTGTCCCAGGAACTTGATTGGAACGTTCAGGTTTCCTGCTATGTGGGCGCTTGACGTTGCCGATGCGTTTATCTGTATCGGCGAGCCGAAGACAGTCTGGTATGCGCCAGTCGCAGACATCAGCCTGAAGTTGTTCACTCCAGTTGCCTGGTCGAATACAGGGAATCCTGCCAGCCAGAGGTATGAGCTCTGCTGGTGTGTGCCCCAGCTCGATGTCAGGGTTGTCAACTGAGCTGACGATACCCTCAAGAGGTTGTCGAACGTTGCTGTTCCTGATCCAGAGCCGAATCCGCTGTTGAACGAGACTCCGCCTCCGTTGTTGTTTGACTGCACTGTTGAGTATGGAACTTGGCTGGCCGCAGTGTACGGGCTCATGACCGGAGAGATTATCAAGGACGGAAGCTCCTGATATGCATATTGGCTTCCTGCGCCCTGGATGCTCTTCGTGCTGCCCGGCTGGCTCAATTGGATTGCTGAATTAAATACGGATCCTATTATTGCATAGAATGCGTATGATCCACCCGTTCCAGTTAAGCCCTGCTCTCCAAGCCAAACCTGTTGGTTTGTAAGCGTGCACGTTGGTCTTGTCACTACACAATTCACGTTGCTTTGCCCGCTTACCGTTGCAGTCACATTCTGCGATGTGAATGCAAGGTTTCCGATGACTGCAGCGATGTTAGCTGCAACAACTCCGTCGCTAGGCGAAGGGGTGTATTGTGTGCCCTGACCTGATCCAACTACGATCTGCACTACTGGCGTTCCCGCACTGTTTATTATTGGTATTGTTCCGTTGAAGTTTACTCCTCCTGAGCCTGCGAATGCAAAGCCCATGAGCAAACTTGCCGCGACAGCGGCTATTCTCTTTGCGTTTTTACTTCTCATCTTACCACTCTAATGGTGCAGATATACTTAAATGCAAAGTATTTAAAGGCTAGTGTTTTATTTAATTTTTAATTGCTATATTAAAGATAAAATTACGTTGATTGTCATACCATTTTTCTTTTTTCAGCGAAGTATTTCGTCGAAAGCCATAATTGATGCCAGATGCATGCCCTTCAGCGCAGGTTATATATTGTTTAGCTGCAATCTACTCCTGTTGGTTCAATGATGCCTAACATAGATCCGAGGCAGCTTAAGAGCATGATGGACAAGATGGGCATATCGAGCAGGGAGATACCTGCGACGCGCGTGGTCATCGAGAGCAGAGGGGGCAACATCGTCATAGACAACCCGCAGGTTGTCGAGATAAGCGCCCAGGGGAGCAAGAGCTATCAGATAAGCGGCATCATCAGGGAGGAGGCGGGAGAGGAGGAGAAGGTGGAGATACGCGGGGACGACGTGCGTGTCGTCATGGAGCAGAGCGGCGCTGACGAGGCGACAGCGAGGAAGGCCCTCGAGTCCACGAACGGAGACATAGCGGCTGCGATCCTCAAGATTGAGGAGGAGGAGCCTGTAGATTGAGGTCCATGAACCTAGACGCGGCTATAGGCAAGGTCCTGCCTGACAGGCGGGTCTTTATCGCATTAATACTAATTACCATACTAGTATCAATATACTTCAGGATAGGGCTACTGCAGTATCCGGGCTTCTTCGAGCCTGACGTATTCTTCTATTACGCATATGTAAGGGCCATACTGAACAGCAACCTCATCGAGCCCGCGGTCCTCAACATCTCGGGCTTCCCTGCGCACAACGGCATGGGAGAGGCTCCGGGGCTTCCTTACACGGTGGTTGCGCCCTACCTCGTGCTCAAGTACCTTGGCATAAGCTACTACGACATAATGAGGAACATAGCAGTCGTCTTCGCCCTTCTCGACATGCTCGGCACTTACTTCCTTGCCAGGTATCTCTCGAACAGCAGATGGCTCGGGCTGATGTCGGCGCTGTTCGTCGCCCTTTCAAACGGCAACACGGCAAGGACCAGCGCCACAGTATTCAGGGGCGACACGTTCATAACGATAGTGATCATCGCTGCGCTCGTACTTATGCTCAGGGCGCTCTCCGACGAGAACACGAGGAAGCAGGTGCTTTTCTCTCTCGCCTCGGGCTTCGCCCTCAGCATCGGCATCGTGTTCTGGAACGGCGCTCCTTTCGTGACGGCAGTATACTTCGTGGCGGTCTTCGTCCTCCTGGCATACTCGTTCGTCGCGGACCAGGAGAGGCTCCTTCGCAAGACGATCATAGCGGCGGTGTGCGGGCTGCTCTTCTCTGCGATGCTGCAGGATATTTACGTCGGGATTGGGATTGCGAGACCCGGCCTCCAGCTCACGGGCACAGGATTTTTCCTCATCTTCATCCCATTGATCGCAGCGGCAGTTGCGGCGTTCTACATACTTAAGATGAGGCATCGCATACCTTATGTCCGAATGCCCCTCGGCAGGCTCGGCATCGCGGCTGTCGCGGCGCTGCTCGTCTTCGCCGTCATATACCTTTCAGATTACGGCTTCATCAGCGGCCTGAACGCAGCCGTCACTGGAACGAACGCAATAGGGATCACGACGCAGGAGCTCCAGAGGCCCGACCTCACCTTCCTGTACTACAGCTCTGGGCTGCAGCTCTACCTCTTCCCTATAGGGGTGATGCTCTTCATACTCCTGTCCCACGAGCTCGGGAATGAGCATCATGCGAGGATAGGGCGCATCAGGATAGGCGCAAGCGCAGGTTTCCTCGTCATACTGTCATACCTTATAGTGACCGGATACCTCCAGTACAGCGCGATAAGGTACAACTCGATCGTTTCCATACCGATAGCGATATTTGCCGCGTACGCAGTGTACGCAGCAGCACGCCTGTGCCTGAGGTTCGCGAAGGTAAACAACCTTATCTTCATCCTGGTTCTGACGGCGCTGGTCATCGGCGCCTACGCTTACGGCATAGCCACCTTCCAGTACCCGGACATGATAGGCAACACGGCCGCATTCCTCATAGCCGCGGGATGGCTCTCGGTCGCGATGATGGTGCTGACCATCCTGTACTTCGCATACGCCATACTGCTGAAGAGCCTTGACATGCGGATCTTCTTCATCTCCCTGTTCATAGTGTTCTTCCTTTACTCATCGGAGATAAGCTGGCTCAACGCCTACACGAGCACTCAGGCGAACGGGATGAACCCGCTCTTCTACAGCGCGATGGCGTGGTTCGGCCAGAACTCTGCCCCGAACTCCACGGTGCTTTCGGTATGGACGGACGGGAGCGTCGTCGAAGGCATAGCGAACAGGACAAGCTACGTCGACAGCGTCGGCGGGGAGAACGGCGCAAAGATACTCGGCGAATCGAGGTTCCTGTTCAGCACGAACAACGATACGCAGTACCTGTATTCCATAGGCAAGCCCGATTACATAATCTCGAGGAGCTACTGGTACGAGGAGCTCGGGGGCCTTGCCACCGAGGGCAACATAACCAACAGGACCTACTACTTCCTCCTCATGACTGCGGTGAACGAGACCGGGAACAGCACGGCGCAGCTGTACTTCTTCCATTCGGCCACGGAGCCGTACTCGGCCCTCCTGGAGGTGCAGCCGCAGGCGAACGGCACCGACAAGTTCGCCGCCTTCATAGGCACAGTCAGCAGCTCGCGCCTCTACGAGATAAGGCAGGTGGTGTTCTACAACGTGCTGAACTACAGCTACGCGATAGTGAACTCCAGCAACCCCAACGTCTACAACAACACGCTCATGGTGTCCTATGCAATCAATCCGCAGACGGGAAGCAGGGTCATAACAGGAGGCGTGATACTCGGCCAGGGACTCGCGGAGAGCAACATCTTCAAGCTCACTTACCTGTGCAATGAGCAGCACTGCGCATTCGGAGACAGGAACGTGACCGCGCACGTGGTCTACCTGAACAATGACACAAGAATAGTGCACCTTACATACGTCTAGGCGCTATCTGTCTACGCTGTAGATCTGCACGAAGCTCACGCCGCGCACCTTCCTCACCTCGCCGGCCTTGACGAGCCCCTTCTGCACCAGGATTTTGACGGACTTGTTTCCCACCGCATTAAGCGAGAAGATGCTGCTGCCGAGCTGCCTCGCCGCATCCTCCTCGCTGACAAGGCTGCCCTTGTAGAACGAGGCGTAGTTCTTCAGGTCTATCTCCAGCTTCCCCTGCTTGAGGACCTTGCCTATGAGCTCCTCGTCGCACATGGCCACGATCTCGCCCTTCTCAGTGTCATGCCTGTTTAGGTAGATCATCGACATCTAGCCGTATTTGTAGAAGAAGAAGAATGCAGAGATGTAGAGCACGCCGTACCAGAGCAGCCACAGCGCGCCGAAGATGTTGTTGACAAGCAGGGCGACAAGGCTCAGGGCAAGCAGCGCTCCCGAGAAGATGACCTCGTGCGTCGACTTCCTGAATGCGCTGGCTGCCTTCTTTGTGCTGTTCTCACCAGTGTCGGCTGTCCATGCAAGGAACGGCATGTGGTTGAGCGCGGCAGCTATCGCGGCCTTGAATCTCACGAAGGAGAGCGCGAAATTGAGAAGGAAGACCATGACGCCCTTCGTAACTGACTTGAAGTGTATCTTTGTCATTACTATGGGCGTGCATATGGAGAGCACGAACGTGGACACGCCGAAGACCTCGATCCAGAAGTTCAGGCTGCTCGCCTCGACCAACTGCGCTATAGAGAGGCGAGATATGGCGAACGACGAGAACACTATTAGGACGGAAACGAGGGTGAACATTATCAATACAGTTGATATGTAATTCAGGCCCAGGCCGTGTACGACGTAGTCTACCTTTGACTTGCCAGGCATCGAGAGGTTCTTCTTCCTCAGGAAGTAGAAAAGGAACTGCGTGTCGCCGTAGTTGTAGCGCCACTGCTGCTTCGCCAGCTCGGTGAAAGTGGTCATCGGCTTCCCGAGTGCGTACACCTTCGGGATGTACAGGCCCTTGTACTTGTGTATGTCTGATTCGAGGCTGAAGAAGGTGTCCTCTATTATGTACTCGGGGAAGCCGCCTATGTTTCGAAGCGCGCTCCTCCTTATTATGCCGCACGAGCCCGCGAAGACCGCGGTGTTGTTCATTGCCCTCGAAGGCTGTATGAACTTGAAGAAGTACGCGTCGAACAGGTCGACAGTATCCGAGAAGAGATTGCCCTTGAAGTACCTCTTCTCGGTCTGCACGAACGAGACGCTCGGATCCTGGAAGTAGGGCAGGAGATCCATGAGGAAGTTCCTGTTAGTTATGTACTCGTCGTAGTCGAAGATCGCTATGAACTCCTCCTTGCAGTGCCTCAGCATGTTGTTGAGGGCGCCGGCCTTGTATCCCTCCCTGTCCTTCCTGTGTATGTACCTTATCCTGTGGCTCTCGCTGAAGGCCTTGAGCCTTCTCCTTGTCGCTGCGTCGGTCGAATCGTCAAGAAGGTAGAACGTTATGCGGCCCTTCGCGTAGTTGAGCTCCTGGAGTCTTGAGAGATTCTTCTCTACAATCACGGGGTTTTCATTGTAGACGGGCATCGCGACTGCAACGGTAGGATAGTTCTCAAGCGGCCTTGTAGAATCGTCTATACTCTTGAGGTACCTGTAGTACAGCGATGACCTGTAGTATGCGTACGATGTGAAGATGTTGAAGAAGCCGGAGATCGAGGTGAGTATGAGGAATAGGACGGCTATGAGGTACGTATAGATGTCATGCGTCCCGTATACGAGCAGGTATAGCGAGAAGGCGAAGGCCGCCGCAGTAACTATGATGTACAGTACGACAACGAGGAACTTCAGCACTGGGCTGGAAGCCAGGTCGTTCTTCATGCTCTCGCTCACATACCTATTGCAGATGAAATCTTAATAAGGTATCCTGGGTAATGTATTGCTGTGCCGGGATGGCAGAACCAGGTATAGCGCCAGATAGCATTGGCGAGACTCGAGATCTGGTGTCCTTCGGGACTTTTGGGTTCAAATAAACTTCCAGCAGAAGTTTTGGAAATCCCAATCCCGGCGCATTTATAGCCCTTGACCCCTCCACTGTAGCTAGCGTACTAGACGCGAGACAGCACCAAACCTCGCCAGTTAATAATATATATCACGGGCGTGAGGGTATTTTTGGTACATGCATGGCCTTAGCGTATAAGCGTCAAAAAACAATCTTTTCGCAGGGGCTGACACAGGAACAGCGTGATCTGTTCATGGAGTATGAGGATCTTGCGCGAACGGTCGCGAGGCAGACCCTGCCCGGCAATAGAAACGGAACAGTCTGGCAGGGTGACGTAGAATCTGCGGCGCTTGTAGCGCTGGCGGAGTGCGTGCTCACTTATGACAGCAGCTTTGGCATGCCATTTAAGGACTTTGCACATTTCAAGTTAAGAAGCGCTGCTGTAGACGAGGTCAGGCACATTTTCGGGAAGAAGAGCAGGGAGACAGGAGTTGCAGCGCAAGATGGGTATGGTGCGCCTTGGGAGCACGAGGCGAACGTCTTCCCATTTCAATACCATCAGAAACCGAGGCTTATCGCATCCGACATAGCTCCAGAAGCGGAGGGGAAGGCCATGGGTGAGGAAGGGTATTCGCATGTAGAAGGCTATGATTCCGCCTTGAGCATGCTCTCAATGATAGTAGACCCCAGGGTGCGGGAGGTCGCCGTAAAACATGTCTTGGGCGATATCCCTCTTAGAGAGGTTGGTGAGAGCATGGGCATCACAGAATCGAGGGCCTGCCAGCTCATGAGCATTGCAAGGAAGGATATGGAGGACGGGCTTGCACTGGAGGAGCATGGCATACTTACTCAGTCGTCCATCGAGCTGCTCAGATCCCTTGTCGATGATATGCACTCTAATTGGAACCTGAGGGAGCTGGCCGAAAAACTGGGCACGTATAAGGACCATGTCCTTGCTAATATAATGAGGCTTGCAAAGCATGGCTTTATTTCAGTAGATTACGATGGCGCAGGAAGGGTCATGGGGATAGAGCTAAGGGAGGATAGGGTAAAGCCGCTGCTCGAATCCGAGCAAGGGTCCGGCTCAGGATGACTTGCATATGCCCGGCCTGGCTTGATTTGTGGCATCCGCCCCAAATCAAGGCGCAGAGCTTCATTCGTTTGAGGCCGCCAATATCTGCTTGGCATCAAAATCCTGATTTTTCATTATCTCGTTCAGCAATACGGTCGCGTACGAGCCCGAAGGCACGGAGAAGCTTATCTTCAGCGACTTGGGCGAGACCGCATCGCACTTTATCCCAGTGACAGGGGAGAGGATGGGCCTGAGGCTGCCTGCCATGCTGAGCTCGGGGATGCCCTTTATATTGAACTGCTCCTTGGAAATGCCTATCTTCTCCATCGCCTCACCGATGTAGCTGCTGATCATCCTGTCATCGGTCTTGTAGCCTACCAGCGCCTCCAGCGGGTACGTGCCGTCGGGCTCTGCCTTTGAGACGTCGGGGAAGCCGTAGAAGTTCATCCCGCAGCTTACAATTGAATCGAAGTCGCGCCTCTTTATGCGCTTCTCTACGGCCATGTTGAATAGCAACGATTCCACGGAGTGTATGAACATTATCGCTATGCCCCTGGGCAGGGCCCTTACAGCATTCGTGTAGTTGTCGTATTCGGCGAGATGGTTTATCACGGTCCGCTCCACGCGGAGGTATCCGGGGAAGTATTCCTGCGCCTTCTTGAAATCCTGCTCCTCGGCGAGCCGCTTCCTCGCCTCTATCGCCTCCTTGTTCTCCTCGCCGTGCGTGTTCGTGAGGAGGTCCATGACGGCCTCCTTCGTCTCGCCGCGCATCAGCTTGACGCCTATGCTTGCGTTGTTCAGCCTTATGCCGAACCTCTGCCTGTCGAAGTAGTTCGGCATCATCCCGTCCAGTTCGGAGAGCACGTTAAGAGCAGCCTCCTTCGGATTCCTGTTGCTTATCTTCCTGATGGTGGCCTCGAAAGCGTTACCCACGTTGCTGCCGAGCTCCACTCCGTTGCCGCTCTGCCATGCGCCGTTTATGCTGAGGTCCTTGATCTTGAAAGATGAGAACTGCTCCGGCTTCGTGCCGAAGATGCTTGCCAGCTGCACCGACACGGACATGCGGTCCTTCGATCCCGCGTAGCCTATGGACTTCCTCCCCCTGGAGAGCCGCTTCGCCAGCGTCACCAAGGCATAGGAAGTGTCCCACCTGGTCTTCTGCAGCACCATCACGGTGAACTTCCCGTCGGCGCTCTCCGTCTCTCCGAGCTCCTCGGGAGCGTACTTCCTGCCTGGCTCGAGCACCATGCCCTTTTCGGTTATCTCCTTTACAACAAAGTCCTCAGGGCTTTCCTTTATGACGCCTGAAATGCCCCTGGATTTGGAAAGAGTCAGCATAAATATCAGGTTGCCTACCTAGTCTTAATAAACCTTGGTTACCAAGGTATTAATGTGCAAAGCGCAGAGACACATGCACACGGTTTATTCAACTTAGAGTGAGATGTTTGGAGGAGCAGGAGCCTCTGTTTGAGAAGGTTCTTCACAGGCTTGTGAAGAGGCATATATCGGGCACTACCATGAGCTCTGCTATAGAGAAGGCCAAGGAGCTCAACAGCAGGAACATGGCAGTAGCGATAACGTTCCTCAGCGGCGCGGTCACCGACAAGTCAAAGGCGCGATACATAACCACGACGTATCTGGAGCTGATAAGGCAGATCTCAAGACTCGGCATAAAGGCCAGCGTGCAGATACCACTTGAACAGCTCGGCATGAATGTTAGCAGGGATACCGCAATAAAGAACCTGCAGGAGATCGTCGCAGCAGGCAGCAAATACGGCGTCTTTGTGTGGGCAGAGATAGACGACACAAACATCGACATATCCCGAGGCATAGACGAGGGCAAGCGCGCCTTCGGAATCGCATTCCCATCTGATGATTACAAGAAGTACCTCAAGATGTACAAGCAGAGCAGGGCCGTGAAACTGATGTTCGGCGGAGGCGCGAAGAAGGAGAAGGGCTATTACAAGAGCCTTGTTAAGGAGGTCAGCAAGCGCGACACGATAAACAACTGCGTGCTCTCATCATTGCCGGAAAACGCGCTGTGGCCGATCGTCAACAATGGCATACGGAAGGAGAAGAGCCTCGCCCTAGAGTTCGGCATGGGCTACAGCAGCAGGAAGCTCGCAAAGGCGATGAAGAAGGGGGCGAAGGTAAGCATGATGGTTCCTTTCGGGAAGGACTGGGTCAGGTATGCGACGACAAACGTGCCGGAGGGGTACATGCGCTTCCTGGCGGGAAGGCTTCTCAAGGAGTAGGTTCGTTTTATGCAAAAGCGTAGCACAAGGAGTGAGGGCGTTCCGAAGAAGGGCGGGGGCCGCGTAGTCCTCGTTACCGGGGGATCGGGCAGGCTCGGCAGGACGCTGATAAAGGAACTTCTGGGAAGGGGCTATTCCGTCAGGGCGCTGGTCCAGAGGAAGGAATCGCTCCTGTCCATGCCCGTAGGCATAGTCCCGTTCCTTGGCGACGTAGGGAACAGGAAGGTCCTTGCCGGAGCGTGCGATGGCGCTTACGCCGTCTTCCATCTCGCCGCCATAGTCAGCGAGTACAGGGAGATGATGCCGAAGCTCATGCACGTGAATGTCGAGGGCACTGCGAACGTTATAGATGCCGCGAGCATGAAGGGCGTCAGGAAATTCATATACACCAGCACGGTTGATGTTTACGGCCACGTAAGGAAGGACGTGCTGAAGGAGGACAGCGAGCTGAGGCCGGCAGACAAGTACGGATACAGCAAGATGATGGCGGAGAAGGAGATAGAGCGTTACACGGACATGGACTATACAATTCTTAGGATGGCTGCCATGTACGGCCCGGGCTTTGAGAAGTCCTATCTCAAGGTCCTGCGCGCCATAAAGGACGGAAAGGCTTACATAATAGGCGACGGCGCAAACCATCTCGCGCTCGTCCACGTGGACGATGTAGTGAGGGCGCTCCTTCTCGCCCTCGAGAACAACGATGGCAAGCGGAGGACGTTCAACATCGGGGACGGAATTGCTTACACGCAGGAGCAGCTCTTCAGGATATCCTCTGAACTTATGGGGATAGAGGTGCCCAAGAGGCACATAAGCCCGCTTGTCGTAAGGCTCATCGCGAAGAAGCGGGGCCTTGACAGCGACGAGCTGAGGTTCCTTCTCAGCGATAGGGTCCTTGACGTTTCCAAGGCGAAGAAGGAGCTGGGCTTCGCCGCGAGGATGAAGCTGCGCGAGACAAGCGTGGACCTGATAAAACAGCTCAACAAGGTGGGATGATGCAAAAACCCGGAAAGGTGGAGAGATACATATACGAAAGGCTTGAGCAGAAGGGAGCGCTGATGTTCATGCTCGTTGACCCCGTCGATTACAAGACGCCGGACATGGCCGTAAAGACGGCGGCTGAAGCCCATGCGGGCGGCGCAGACCTCATACTTGTCGGCGGCAGCATCGGAGCGCAGGGCGAGCTCCTCGATTACGTCACGAAAGGGATAAAGGAGGCGATAGGCGCACCAGTCGTCCTGTTCCCGGGCAACATCGCAACGCTTACGAGGCATGCGGATGCCGTCTACTTCATGTCGCTGCTTAATGCAAGGAACACCTACTGGATAACGAATGCGCAGATGCTCTCCGCGCCCCTGGTCAAGCAGATGAGGATAGAGCCGCTTCCCGTTGGCTACATAGTGGTCGCCCCGGGCGGCACGGTAGGCTGGGTCGGGGACGTTAACATGGTGCCGCGTGAGAAGAGCAAGATAGCCGCTTCCCTTGCTCTCGCAGGCGAGTTCCTCGGGAACAAGTTCATAATAACAGATGTGGGCTCCAATCCGCAGACCCAGGGCTACGGGCCCGTCCCTCACGAGATGGTGCGCGCGGTGAAGGATGCCATAACGGTGCCCTACATAGTAGCAGGAGGCATACGGGACGTTGACATGCTAAGGACGACCATAAGGAGCGGCGCTGACATAGTGCAGATAGGCACCGCCATAGAGCAGTCAAGCGAGGCGAGAAAGCAGGCGGAGGCCTTTGCAAAGGTAATTAAGGAGGAAGGCGCAAAGAAATTGAAGAAGTGAACGCGGGTCTTTCCCATGCACGAGCTTACTGCCCTGGAGCTGGGCCTGGTGGTGAACGAGCTTAAGCCAAAGGTAGAGAAGGGCTTCCTGAAGAAGTTCTACGACCTTGGCAATGGATCCTTCAAGATGGTCTTCTACAGGGAAGGCGTTAATACGATAGTCTACTGCAAGCTCTGCGTCACCATCAACGAGACGAAATTCAGCGAGGAAGCAGGAGCCGCGACGGACTTCGCCATGGGAGTGAGGAAGAGGATAGAGGGCTCCCTCGTGCACGAAATCGAGCAGTACGATTCAGACAGGATAGTGGTTATAAAGTTCAGCGATTTCAGGCTTGTGATCGAGATGTTCGGGAAGGGCAATCTGGTGCTTGTCGGCAATGACGGGAAGACAGCGCTCGCTTACAAGTCAATAGAATACCGCGACCGTGCGGTCAAGGCAAGGGCCGTTTACCTGTTCCCCAAATCATCTTTCATAGAGATAGAGGGACTGGACCAGGCGACAGCAAAGTACATCGCTGAGGCGGCGCGCGATTCAGAAGACAAGCTCATAGTCGCGCTCGCAAGGACGATAAACGTAGGTCCGATATACCTTGAGGACATCATAAGGAGGTGCGGCCTCGAGCCGAACGGGAAGCTGCACGCGGATGACGATGTGCACGCACTGGAGCACGAGATACTCCGCTTCTCGAAGGAGCTTTCCTCCTACAAGGCGAGGTCCTATGCCGTAGAGGGAGGAAGGGAGTACTCCGTGCTGCATCTGCTGAAGTTCAAGGACATGCCGACGACAGAGTACGATAGCTTATGCGCCCTCCTGGACGAACTTCACGTTGCCTCAAGGACCGCAGTGGACGACAGCGCGAAGAGCAAGGCTCTCACTGAGGTTGATGCCAATATACAGAAGCAGAGGGCGCTTGCTGACGGCCTTGCGAATGATTCGATATCCTACAGCAGCATGGGGAACAAGATCTTCGAGCGCATGGACGATATAAATGCGCTTGTCGAATACATGAGGAGGAACAAGAAGGCGGACGTCAAGGAACTTGAGAGGGAGTTCCCGGGGCTCGGAGTCAAGAGCGTGGACCTCAAGAACAAGACCGTGGCCATATCCGTCGAGTGAGACCATGGAGATAAAGGTAATAGTATTGGGAAGCAGCGGCTCCGCGCCTACGAAGGAGAGGGCACTTCCCTGCGTCGCACTGATCTACAACGGCGAGCTCTTCCTCTTCGACTGCGGCGAGGGCACGCAGATGCAGATGCTGAGATACGGGGTGAACGCCTCGAGGCTGAAGGCCGTATTCCTGAGCCACGCGCATGCGGACCACATGCTCGGGATCGCCGGCCTGGTAAGGAGCCTTGCGCTCAGCGGAAGGAAGGATCCTCTCGACATATGCATACCGAAGGGCTACGAGAACGCGGTCAAGACCCTGGCCTCGTTCGACAAGGCGATGATAGGCTACCAGATAAGGATACACGGTGTGGGCAACGGTATCGCGTACAGGGCCAGGGATTTCAGCGTGTCGTCATTCGCGCTGAAGCACACGATACCGACATGCGGATACATCTTCAGGGAGCGCGACAGGCTGAGGTTCAACAAGGAGAAATCGCACGGCCTCGGGATAAAAGGCACGATGTTCTCCGAACTTGAGAAGAAGGGCAGCATAAGGATCGGCAGGAAGGTGATCCGCATAGGCGCCGTCACCAAGCTGCAGAGGGGCAAGGCTGTCGTCTATGCGGCTGATACAAGGCCTGTCAAGTCGGTCGCCAGGATCGCTAAAGGCGCCGACCTGCTCATACATGAATCGTCATACGCCGACGAGCACAGGCACCTTGCCGCCGAGCGCATGCATTCCTCTGCGTCAGATGTCGCCAGGATCGCAAAGACCGCAGGCGTGAAACAGCTCATCCTAACGCACATAAGCGCAAGGTATAAATCTGCGGAGGGCATAGAGAAATCCGCAAGGAAGGTTTTCGGCAACACTGTCGTTGCCGATGACGGCTATTCCGTTACGGTATAATCTGGAGGCATCGTCTAGTGGTAGGATAGCAGATTGACATTCTGCGGGCAGGAGTTCAATTCTCCTTGCCTCCATCACCAATTATTGTCGTCGAAAGCCTATCTTCTCGATTTCATTTGTAATGTTGGCATGTATTACAATATGTAAATACGTTTAAATATCTGATGTTCCATAATATATTTGTGATAAAATGGAAAGCGTGATAACAATACGTTTATCCGAAGAGTTGAAGGGA
>JAGWHJ010000027.1 GCA_028866835.1 Microcaldota archaeon
TAAGAATAGCCTTTTGTTCCTTTGAAGGATATGCCCTGAATCTATATGCTGTTTTCACGATGACCATATTTATTAGCTCATTAAAGTTTATTTGCATTCGCTTTCATCCCACCTTTGAAAAGGTGGGTTTTCCCGCTATGAATTTATAACGTTAATCCCACATTTTAAGCGTTGATTGCTATGGGAAAAAAAGGATCGAAGGAGGTTGACGCCTACATCGCAAGGGCCCCGAAGGACATGCGGGGCAAGCTGAAGGAGATGAGGGAAGCCATACTCGATGTCGCCCCTGATGCGGCCGAAGGCATAAGCTACATGATGCCGGCATACGACAATGGCAGGATAGGCTGGTTCGCGCTCATGAAGGGGCACATAGGCCTGTACCTGCGGCCTCCCATAATAGATGAGCATAGGCGCGAGCTTAAGGGCTACGTGACCACGAAATCTGCAATACACTTCCCCCTCGACAAGAAGCTGCCCATATCGCTGATAAAGAGGCTTGTGAAGGCCAGGATCGAGAGGAACAGGGCAGTGGTGTAGGTCAGGAGATCCCGTTCCTCGAGAAGTACAGGAAGGCCTGCAACGCGGGCTTTGGCCGGAGCGTCGCGTTTATCAGCCCGTAGTCCGCTCCGCTGCCTGCCCTGTCTGCAGCATCGAACCAGTATACCCTCCTGACGTAAGGGTACTGGCGAAAGAAGTTCATGTCCTCTGTCAGGAAGGATGCCTGCTTCTGCTCAGAGAGGCTTACGCCTGCTGTCCAGTTGTTGGATGGCACGCCTGTCTCGGTTATCCACACGGGCTTCTTCGTGAGGTTCTCGTAGATGTAAAGTGTGATGTTGTAGAACTGCCCGAGCGTCAGGTTCGGAGCCACTGCCTGGCCCAGGTCGTAATACTGCGCGCTGTAGGTATGGAGTGATACCGCATCGCAGTACTTGGACGCGCCGTACTGCCAGACCTGCCGGTAGAACGGGTACTCGTACTCCACGCTTATGCCGGGGAACATCTCCGCGCCTCCGAAGCACACTATCGTAGCGTTCGGCTCCTTGCCCTTGATTATCGTGTACGCGCTCTTTATCATGTTGAAGTAGTTAAGTGCGCTTCCGTTGTCGTAGCCGCTGACGAACAGGCCGGCGAGCGGCTCGTTGTAGATCTCCCAGGTGTTCACCTCCGGATATTCCATGACCGCATTTGCGACGCTCGCATTCCAGTCGGAGAGCGTCCAGTTGCATCCTGATATGCATCCGCTCCTTGAGGGCTGGGCTCCGACTGTCGCATAGTCGAGTATGCCCAGGTACTGCGCGCCTGCGCTTGTGGAATTCGATACGAAGCTGCTCTCGTTCTGATTCAGGTATATGTCTATCCGGAAGCACTTTATGCCATTGTCCGACATGTACTGGAAAATGGTGTTGTTGGTTACCCCATTGATGCAATACTGCTGGCCGGATGCCTGGTTGATGCCATTTGGCAAAGGAGGGATGCTGGTAATGCCGCTGCTTGGGCCAGGGCCCTTGTAGTAGACATAATAGAATAGGCCTATCAGCGCAACTGCAGAAATTACGGCTATCGCAATCAGTGCAGATTTAGGAATCATGGTTATCTTTGTCAGCCCACTTTTATAGGCTTTTGCTTCCCTTGTCAGAGCTTGAACTCCTTCTTTATCTTGTCCACCTTGGGCCTTATCACGAATATGCAGTACGGCTGGGCGGGATTTTTCTTGTAGAAATCCTTATGATCCTCCTCTGCCGGATAGAACTTGTCAAGCTTCTTTACCTCAGTCACTATGGGTTTAGCAAAGTCGCCCCTTATTTTATCTATGAACTTGTTTATTGCCTCTTTCTGTTGCGCCGAAGTATAGAGTATTAGCGATCTGTACTCGGTGCCGAAATTTGCGCCGTCTTGGTTGGGCGTGGTCGGATCGTGCGATGAGAAGAAGACTTCGAGCAGCTTTTCAAGGGGCACAATATCAGGATCGTATTCCACTCGGATGACCTCGGCATGCCCCGTAGCGCCACCGGCAACATCCCAGTATTTCGGATTGTTTGTCGTGCCTCCGGCATATCCTGGATCAAGCTTTATGACGCCTTTGAGCAACTTGAATACTGCTTCAGTGCACCAGAAGCACCCTCCGCCTAACACTATGACCTCGGTATTACTTGCCATCCTTGCCCTCCTTTTTCGGTATGAACTTCATGGATATCGAGTTCACGCAGGCCCTCGTATTGGTCTGGGTGAACCCTTCGCCCACAAACTGGTGGCCCAGATAGGCGCCGCATCTGGCGCACTGCAATTCATCGGCTGCGCCGAGGGATTTGTGAAGCATGTCAGGGGGCACGTGCTTTATTGCGCCAGGTATCTCCTTGTCGAAAGCAGGCCATCCGCAATGCGCATCGAACTTGTCGTCCGACCTATACAGAGGCGCCTCGCACCTCCTGCAGACGTATGTGCCGGGCTTGAAGTTCTGGTCGTACTCGCCTGTGAAAGGCATCTCCGTGCCCTTGTGCACTATGACGCGCTCCTCCTCCTTGGTGAGCTTGTTCAGTTTCATGGTCATCGCCATATGGGCGCCCAAGCTATATAAGAGCCTGACGCCTGGAAGGAATAGCGAGGTATACGCCCGGTATTACGCAGGGCCTACCCTTAGCAGCTCCGCAATCTCCCGGGGCACTGTGGCGGGCCTTTTGTCATTGACCATGGCCACCTTGTCGACATGGAGCGGCTCTGCCGGATTGAGGTTCGCGTAGAGCACGTTTATGCGCTTGCCGTTTGTTACACCTGTAGCGATTGGGCTTACTGTCGGACCGAATGCAGTCACTATCTCAAAAGCCCCGACCTCGGGGATGACGCGCATCGCTTCTGTGGCGCCTGCAGTGACCTTTACGCCTTCAGCTTCGGGCACGCTGAACCGCATTATATTGGCCCTTCCGCCGCCCACCTCAAGGGAAAGCGGGATGTTTGATTCCATGATATGGCTTAGTGCTATGACCGATCCCTGGGCAGGTTCTATTGTGATGACCAATGGCATGCCGTTTCCTTTGGGCGTGACATGCAGGTTGGCAGGCTTTACGAGCAGTGCAGCATGGGAATCTCCAATCACGCTTTCTGGTATATGCTCAGCCGGGTACCTCCACGATACGCCGCCATGGGCATGGAATTCAACAACATCCTCTCCGCGGCGAAACGGTACTCCCCTTCCTGGATGAACAAGTACCTGCTCGGACCATGCTGGATATATCGACTTAATGGCTGCACGCTGGGCTTCCGATACGCCGTTCTCTAGGCTTGAAAGCACCCTCATGTGCGTCCTTATCGAAGGAAGTCCGCGTTCAGGCTTCGTGGCCCTGAAGGCATCAAGAAATCCTGCTTCCGCTGTAACGTTAGGAACCAGCATGCGTGCTGGTTTATGACTAGGCTGTGCGGTAGACTCACGGCTTGTAACTGCCATGTTTATCACCTTTTTATCGCCAAATTTCATATGAAATGAACACATATTTAAATCTTTCCTGGAGATTTGACACTTCCCATATGTACTCCCTCGTAAATATGGGGATTTTGTAAAACCGCCTTTTTGAAGAGTTTATATTATTTGCCTGGATAACCCATTCATGGATGAAAGGTTCAACTTCAAGGAGGTGGAGCAGAGCCTAGCGGAGTTCTGGGAGGAGGAGCGCGTCTACGGCTTCGATCCCAAGTCCAAGAAGGAGGTATTTTCGATAGACACGCCGCCGCCAACCATCTCCGGCTCCGTGCACATAGGCCACGTCTTCTCATACTCGCAGGCCGACTTCATAGCGAGGTACAAGAGGATGCGCGGGTTCAGCGTCTTCTACCCTTTCGGCTTCGACAACAACGGCCTGCCCACAGAGCTGCTCGTGGAGAAGCTCAACAAGACTACGGCAGAGCGAGAGGGGAGGGAGAAGTTCATAGCCAAGGTCGAGGCCGTGACGAAGGAGTACGAAGCCCTGTACAGGAGGACCTTCGGCAGCGTTGGCATCTCGGTGGACTGGACGCTTCTCTATACGACGATAAGCAAGGATACGCAGAGGATATCGCAGCTCTCGTTCCTGGAGCTTAACAGGATGGGCCGCGTCTACAGGAAGGAAACCCCTACGATATGGTGCCCGAAGGAGGGCACGGCGCTTTCCCAGATGGAGCTCAAGGACAAGATGCTCAAGTCGAAGTTCGTCACCATACGGTTCTCCGATGACGTCGTAATAGCAACAACAAGGCCCGAGCTGCTGCCAGCCTGCGTTGCGATATTCGTTAACCCTGACGATAAGAAGAACTCGACGCTCGTCGGGAAGAAGGTTAAGGTGCCGATCTTCGGGCAGGAGGTTAAGGTGATGGCGGACGCCAGGGTGGACCCAACAAAGGGCACGGGGGTGGTCATGTGCTGCACCTTTGGCGACCTCACGGACATCGAATGGTACAAGGCCTACGGCCTGCCCCTCAGGATAGAGATAAGCGAGAAGGGCAAGATGCTTAACAAGTACTTCGGCGGCATCGGCATAAAGGATGCCCGTCAGAAGATGATAGAGGACCTCAAGTCCGCAGGATACGTGCTCGCCGAGAAGGAGATAGAGCACAACGTCAACGTCCACGAGAGGTGCGGCACTGAGATAGAGTTCCTTGTGAAGATGCAGTGGTACGTACGCTATCTTGACATGAAGGAGGTGCTCATCGAGCAGGGAAGGAAGCTAAGATGGCACCCGGATTTCATGGCGGTGAGATACGAGAACTGGATAAAGGGCCTGCAGTGGGACTGGTCCATATCGAGGCAGAGGTACTACGGCATACCCTTCCCGGTGTGGTACTGCAAGAAGTGCGGCGAGCCCATAATGGCTGATGAGAAGAGGCTGCCGGTCAACCCGCTCGTGGACAAGCCAGGCTCGAAGTGCGCCAAGTGCGGCTCCCTCGATTACGTGCCGGAGACGGACATCCTCGATACATGGGCCACGTCATCGCTTACGCCCCTCATAAACGCAAAGTGGAAGGGCGGCGATGACTACATGCATGGCATCTATCCGATGTCCCTGAGGCCCCAGGCGCACGATATCATATCCTTCTGGCTCTTCACGACGGTCGTCAAATGCTACCTCCACACGAAGAAGCTTCCCTGGAAGGATGCCCTCATATCCGGGCACGGACTTGATTCGCACGGCAAGCCCATGCACAAGTCAGAGGGCAACATAATAGAGCCGAGCGTCGTCCTCGAGAAGTACGGGGCCGATGCGCTCAGGCACTGGGCCAGCCTCTCGAGGCTGGGTGATGACGCCTCATTCCAGGACAAGGACGTGCTGACGGGCTTCAAGTTCGTGAACAAGATGTGGAACGTCGCGAGGTTCATAGAGCAGAACAAGGCGGCTGGCAGCAGGGAATCCAGGAACGTAATGGACAGGTGGATACGGGCGAAGGCAGCGAAGCTGGTGAAGGCGTGCACGGAGAGGTTCGACGAGTACGACTATGCGGGCGCGAAGCGCTCCGCGGATGAGTTCTTCTGGTTCTTCAGCAACAACTACCTCGAGTTCGTGAAGTACAGGATATACGGAAATGACAAGGATGCTGCGGCATCGACGGTGATGGGCGTCTACCTTGACATACTCAAGCTGCTGGCGCCGTTCATGCCCTACATAACCGAGAAGATCTACCAGGAGCTCTACAGGAAGAAGGAGGGCAGCATCTCGATACATCTCTCCGAGTGGCCGAAGGCGGACGCGAAGCATGCTGACGGGAAAGCGGAGGCGCTGGGAGACAAGGTCTACGGAATCATATCGCAGGTCAGGCAGTGGAAGCATGAGAGGAAGGCCGCGCTCAATTCCGAGATAAAGGAACTGGTGATAAGCGAGAAGCTCGAAGACGGTGAGGACGACATAAAGGGAGCAATGAACATAAAGAAGATAAGCATAGGCAAGGGGGAGATCCCGGTTGGAGATACAGGTATCAGCATAGGCATACAGGCATAATTAGGCTTACGGAAAATGAAGATTTTTATATCAGATAAAAGGACATATTCTCGATAATATGCATGAGAGATTAGCCCGCGGGGCAATTCATGACCGCGTATCAGTCGTCAGACTGATGGAGGAATCACTAAGGTCGCGTTACCCTTATGCCGATGAAAGCAGAATAATTTCAGTTGCAGGGCAGATGGTAGACCTCGCGGAGAAGCTGAGATCAGGCAAAATAGACCAAACGCAACATGATTTGATGGAAGGGAACCTTAGGTCCGTTGTTTCAGATTCGAATAGCATTGGGTTTGGTCTTACCGTATCCCAGAGAGACAGGACAGTGGATGGTAGCGGAAGATACCGCGGTCTCCTTTTGAGGCCTTAGGCGATATGCTTTATATACATATCTGTCCTTATTATCTTGCGGCGCGCGAAGAAAGACTGCTTTTTTTCGTACCGTAATATTGCATTAATAGCGATGCTATCGTGATCTGATGGCCAGGATGCACACAAGGAAGATAGGCAAGTCCAAGTCGAGGAAGCCACCGGTAGAGGAAGCGGTGCTTCCGCACGGCGTAAAGCAGGAGGACATAGTCAAGGCCATAGTCGAATACTCAAAGCAGGGGATGCATCAGGCGCAGATAGGGCAGAGGCTCAAGGAGCAGCACAGCGTGCCTTACATAAAGCACATGTTCAACAAGCGCCTTACGGCGATACTCGATGAGAACGGCTTCAAGCATGACATACCGCAGGACCTCATGGACCTGCTGAAGAAGGCGGTAACGCTGAGGAAGCACCTCGAGAGGAACCACGGCGACATGCACAACAAGCTTAGCCTTCAGCGAACGGAGATGAAGATATGGAGGCTTAGCAACTACTACAAGGGCACGGGCAAGCTCCCGGGCGATTGGAAGTACGACCCCCAGAAGGTCGCGCTTATCATAAAGGCTGATTAGAGATGGCAACGAAGGCAGTGGAGAAGTGGAAGAGCAAGAGATGGTTCAACGTCTACACGCCGAAGCTGTTCGGCGACACGGCAATAGGCGAGATACCGGCCGATGACGAGAAGAAGCTTGTCGGCAGGGTCATAAAGGTGAACATGTCCTGGATAACGCACAAGGCCGAGCACTCTTTCATGGTCGTTGGACTGAGGGTATCGAACGTCAACGGCGATGCGGCACATACCGAGACCAATTACATCGAGCAGACGTACAGCTACATACACTCCCTTGTCAAGAGGCACACCAGCGTCATATACACGGTCGACAGCGTTGCCGACAAGGCGGGGAAGCCTTTCGTGCTAAAGCTGGTCATAATAACGGACGGCAAGATAGCAACCCCTAAGAAGGGCAGCATAAGGAAGAGCATAACCAACTTCGCCAAAGCGTACGCGGCCTCGCACACCATAGAGGAATTCATGAACGAGGTCCTCGGCAACACGTTCCAGGCGGAGGCAATGCGAGAGATAGGGAACATAGCTAGGGTAAACAGGCTGGAAGTGAAGAAGATAGAGCTCTAGCCCGAATTCTGCTGCTTTGCAATAGCCTTCATGCTAGCCTTGACAAGACCATAAAGTACTACTGCGTTGTTGTGCCTCTCGTCCTTGGTCGAATAGATCAGCGTTATGTCTGAGGTGGTGGCCATCTCAGCTAGGTACTCTACCTTCCTGTTGCCTTTTAGCTCGCTCATGTACCTTTTCTTGAAGCCCTTCCATCTCGCAATGTTGTGCGAGAACCACATCCTCAGCTCTTTGCTCGGGGCCACTTCCTTGACCCATTCATCGATGTTTGCCGTGCTCTTCTTCACTCCGCGCGGCCACAGTCCATCCACAAGAATTCTCTTCCCATCGGTTATGGCTGCCTTATCGTAAATCCGCTTAATGCCTAAGAGCATGCCTGGTGCACCGGATGATTATTGATTCAGAACTATTTAATAATATGTGGTTGGCTCCATGCTAATAGTAGATGGCATTCCATGCCCATGGCCCCGCGGGCAATTACCGGGATGGTGCGGGCTTATCATGCCCTGAGAGCCTCTGCGAACGGGTCTTCCACAAGCATGCCGACGCTCATCCTCGAAGTAGGATCCACATCTACATATAGTGCCTGCCTGCTCCCACGATCGAAATTGACGCGTAGTATCGGGCGCACCCCGGCACCCCCGATTCTGTACAGCCATCTTGCACGGCGATCAACAGTATCTAGTGCAAAGGCGAAGTTAGAGTCGTACGTGTAGCCTAACACGCTCTGAGCACGAGACACCTCTCGAGGCACCCTTGTTTCAGGGTCTATTTCGCCCCTGACCATGATATTCTGCGGGAATTGGCTTAGAACGACAATAGATTGCGGCACTACGACAACTCTGACACGGGTGGCATGGATATCGGCAGGATCGACGAACAAAGCAGCTCCACGGACGGATAGCGCTTCCTCAGGAACGTACTGGTACGGGAATATCCACTGGCGTCCCTCAGAATCCCTCTGTGAATCGACAACGTTGACTCCGGCCCTGAATGCGCCGCCTATCTCAGGATAAACAAGCATTTCACGAGCCCATGCCGCCCGGTATCCGACATGCAGCATGGCGTTCGCCCTCTCTCTAGAATGAACCAGAACAACGTCATGGTCCACATTTGAAGGCAGCCCACCGAGGTTTCTTACTGCATCCCTCGCGTCAATGTAGCTAAGGCTCTTGTTAAGTGGCATTATTGTCTGTTCTCTTGGTTGTGCGAGACGTCTAGGGGTCATTGTATCACAAATTATTGGTCTTTTCTCCTCCTATTTAAATATAGCTGTTCCAATTGCGAAGTTTGTTGTATGCCATTAGTACTTATTGCCTGCCTCAGGCGGTGCCTGAGAACTAGGCTGAACAGGCACGTCAGAACCTTTCCCCCTCTTTCTGAGATAGTAGACCAACGCAGTGATCACAATAATCGCAATTATCGCTATCGCAACGTAGGTGTAAGGATACTGCGCAGTCTGCTGCATTATCGTGGTGGTGGAAGGCGCTGTGGACGCGGTGGTGTGCTGCACTGTGGCCGTGGATATTGTTGTGTTGCTTGCGAATATGGCCAGGATCGGGTCCCCGGAGAGAATGAACGACAACGTGCAGGACCCGGGGTTGTTTGTGTAATTGGCTATCGGGCTCCATGAATTCTGTTTGAGCACGTAAGGCGCAACGCCAGCCGTTCCGCACCTGTAATCGAATGTGGCGCTGAGGTTGATGGGGTTTGCAGATGTGAAGCTGATGTTTGTCAGAAGCAGGGCCGTATACTGTTTTGGCACCGATATGGTGGAGGGCCTGAAGAAGAATGACAACGGCGTGCTTGCGTTTTCCATCGAACTGACTATAAGCTGCATCTTTAATGAAGAAAGATTGAGGTCGTAAGCGGTGTGCCTGGAGATGTTGGCATTGAAGAAGCCCTGGGCCCCGCTGAAATTATAGGTATAAACGCTCGGAGTTGAGACGTTCACGGCGCTTGCGTTAGTGAAAACGTCCATGGTTACCGTGTCCTCTATGGGCAGGTATGATATGTTTACAAGCTTTGCGTAGTACTTTGCGCCAGAGAAGTTGCCTATGTATACTATCGTGTTTGGCGACATCGCAACAGATTCGGAGTTCAGCGAAACGCCTGCGGAGGTCGGTGTTATGTAGTTCTGCGTTATCCTTATCTTTTGCTTGCTGGTGGTGCTAACGTCCACATATTCGTACTGCGTGAAGTTGTATATCCTGTATCCTCCGGTTATGTTCCGCACCGTAGGTTTTTGCGTTCCTCCGCCGCCTGGCCCCCCGCCTGACCCGCCGCTACCTCCCCCGACAGGTATCGTCGTTGTCGCTGATGTGACTGAAGTTGTCGCCGGTCCCGTGGTCGTTGTTGAAGAAGCCCCGGGCGTTGCAGTCGTTGTCGAACTTGATGCTATGGTATTGGTCGGCACGGCAGTTGTTGTTGAGGCGGTTGAGGCGGTAGTTGGCATAGTTGTCGATGACGAAGACGGAGTTTGAAGAGGCCAGGCTATTGCTATCTCGGCAGTGCTCCATTTCTCGCCGGAAGGGCCTTCGGATGCAACTCCGTAATAAAGTGTATTGCCTGGTGAAGCAAGAGGTTTCCATGAGGTCGCCGTGCTGAGATTAACGAACGCGGAGGTTCTGGCTGTGTCGTTCCTTGGGCCGTTGCTTATTGCCCCCTTGTACCAGGCTGCACCAGCTTGTGGGGACCATGATATAGCGCTGCCATTGTAAGACAGCGCCGGAGGTACGTTCTGTGCCGGGGCCGTGGTGGTTGATGTAGTAGTCTTGGTTGTGCTTGAAGTTGTCGAGCTTGGGAGAGGCCATGTGATCGACACCTCATTTGCGGTCCACTGCTCGCCGGAAGGGCCTTCGGAGGCTACCCCGTAATATATCGTGTTGCCCGGGGAAGGCGCGGGAGACCATGTAGTGGCAAGACTGAGGTTTGTGTAGGCCGTTGTGCGGCCCGTGTTGCCCCTTGGGCCGTTGCTTGCAGCGCCCTTGTACCACTTTGCAGACGCCTGTGGGGACCATGATATTACGTTGCCGTTGACGGTAAGGACAGGAGGCACGTTCTGGCCTTGCGGCACTGTCGTTGAACTTGTGGAGGCGCCTACCGTAGTGGTAGAGGTAGTGGTCTTCGTTGTTGACGAGGTAGTCGAAGAGGTAGAAACGGTAGGCACAGTTGTGGCAACGGTGGTCGTTGAAGTAGACGAAGTGAGAGGCCAGGCAATCGCTTCCTCGGTGGCGCTCCATTGCTCTCCTGCAGGGCCCTCCGATGCAACTCCGTAATAAAGCGTATTGCCTGGTGAAGCAAGAGGCGTCCAGGATGTGTTAAGGCTCAGGTTGACGAACGTTGTCACGCGGCTTGTGTCGTTCCTTGGGCCGTTGCTGATGGCACCCTTGTACCATGCTGCTGCCGCCTGAGAGGACCATGATATCTTATGCCCGCTCAGAGACAGCGCGGGCGGCGTGTTCTGGGGGCCGAGCGTAGTGCTTGATGTCGTTCCTACCGTGGAGGAGGCGGTTGATGTGCTGCCGTTGTCGGCGCCGGGGTGCGCCTGCATCCATGCCTTAAGCGCGAAGAACACCGGCCGCTCGGCGATGCTGCAAGGGCAGTTTGTGCCGCTCTGGTTGAACAGCCCCCATCCCCCTGTGCCGTCATCGGTGGCCTCGTACCAGTCCCAGTAGACCACCCATGAATAAGGAGTGCCTTGGTCACCGGTCTTCTCTATAAGGTCATTCAGATACTGCGTCATGTCGGAGGCCTGCTGCGAGTAGCCTACCGCAGACTTGCAGACGGAGCCTGTCGTGGCGCACTGGCCCACCTCCGTGACATACCATGGGACGTCGGAGCCGTAGGAAAGCGCCTGCGCGTGCGTGAAGTTCATCGCGCTGGCCCACTGCGCCATTGTCCCGTAAGCGTGCACTGACCATGCGTCAACCTCCTTCGCCGCAGTTGCAACAGGCTCGCCGCCGTTGTCGGCCGCGATCTCGTTCAGGAAGTTTGGCATCCAGTTGGGGCCGCCCCACTGCGGGACCTGCTCGTAAGCTATAAGTGTTATCCCCATGCCCTGCAGCGCCTTGTGCGTCGCGTCGTACTGGTCGGCATATGCCTGCGGCGATTCGCCGTTCCAGTACGGCTCGTTGCAGAGCTCTATCTCGTGCAGGCCGAGGGGGAGTATCTTCTGCGCAAGCGCCTTAACTTGAGAAGCCGTTACAGCCGGCGAGGAGGGGCATCCGCCGTCGTTGGAGCCCGGCGCGTACAGGACGAGAGGCCTTACTCCTTCGGAGAGCGCAGTCTGGATCTGGCCAATATTGCTGCCGTCGCCGACATCTATCCTGTCCCAGGTCACGCCGATGCCCTTCAGGTCGGGCAGGAGCTGGGGCAGGTAGCTGCGCTCCGCGAGGTTCATCACCGCTATGCGCGGAAGCCCCGATGGCGACGAGAGCACCTGGTTCGGGTGATTGGAGTACGTGGTGGTTGGCGGCGCAGGAATGTGGATGGAGGAGACGGTTATCATTATTGCCAATGCTATTGCTATGATGGAGAAGGCTGCGCCTGCGAAGAAGGCGAGCCTGCCTGACCCTGCGGTGTCTGCTTTTGCCTTCCTGCTTTTTGGCATATGCTAAGTCTTGTAAAGAATAGTTTTTAACTTCTTGCCCTTCTGCCCTGTAAAAACAGAAGATGTAGTCCTGAGTTATTATGCGAGGCCTTTGATGCGTTAGCTTATTTTGCACACGTGATTTGGCTGATTTCGTATAGAAATCATGAGGTGATCTATCCACAGGTTCCCCTACGGATACCTTGTTATGCCTTAGCCCCCCTCACAGAACCTTAGTTCGAAAGCACCATAACGATGCTGCGTCACTAAGGCCCCACTTGGATGACTTGGCAGGCGGTGTGTGCAAGGAGCGGGGACATATTCACCGCTCGATGTTGACAAGCGATTACTAGGGATTCCAACTTCATGAGGGCGAGTTTCAGCCCTCAATTCGGACTTAGATCGGTTTTGGGGGATTAGCTTCGCATTTCTGCGTCGCAACTCATTGTACCGACCTATGTATGCCGCGTGTAGCCCTGGAGATTCGGGGCATACTGACGTACCGTCGCCCTCCCCTTCCTCCTACTTAAACGTAGGCGGTCTAAACAGAGTGCTTGGCTCATCGCTGAACCAATGGCAACTGTTTATGAGGATCTCGTTCGTTACCGGACTTAACCGGAGAGTTCACACCACGAACTGACGATCGCCATGCACCACCTCTCGGCTCGTCTGGTAAGGTCATTAGCCTGACCTTCACACTGCCGTCGCTCCAGGTAATGTTCCCGACGTTGTATTCAATTAAACCGTAGCATCCACCCCTTGTTGTGCTCCCCCGCCAATTGCTTTAAGTTTCAACCTTGCGGCCGTACTCCCCAGGCGGCAGACTTAACAGTTGTCCTACGGTACTGCGCCCATGTAAAATGGGTGCAACACCAGAGTCTGCATAATTTACTGCTAGGGCTACTCGGGTATCTAATCCGATTCGTTCTCCTAGCCTTCGTCACTCACCGTCGGATGCGTTCTGGTTGAGCGCCTTCGCCACCGGTAGTCTTCATAGGATTACAAGATTTTACCCTTACCCCATGAATACTCTCAACCTCTCCCGCTCCCTAGCCGAAAGGTATCTTATGCACGTATTGACGTCATGCGCCAATATTTCACACAAGACTGTTTCGGCCGGCTACTGACGCTTTAAGCCCAATAATAGTGAACACCACTCGTGCCGCCGGTATTACCGTGGCGGCTGCCACCGGTCTTACCCAGCACTTATTCCCCAAGCTGACTAGACTTGGGAAAAGATTCACCGAAGTGAACCACTCAGATTCCCCCCATCACGCGTATGCGCATTGTGGAGTTTGCGCGCCTGCTGCACGCCGTAGCGCTAGGGCCATTGTCTCAGTGCCCTTCTCGGGGCTCTTACTCTCATATCCCCTACGGGTCAAAGGTATGGTGGGCCGTTA
>JAGWHJ010000028.1 GCA_028866835.1 Microcaldota archaeon
TCCTACTGCATTTGTTATGACTTCGCGTAGAGCATTCTGTGGGTATGTGGTATGTTCCTCCCTTTTCGTACCCGATATTGTGTACTGTTTACCCGTGTTTTTTAATATCTGTGAAAATGTCTGGTCAATAAGTTCTGGTATCGTACCCTGAATTCTGCTATCAAGCTCTATCTTGTCTAATTCTGGCTCCGCTCCAGAATACTTCACAATCCTTACTTGCAAATTGGCAAAATAAAGCCCTGGCTCATTCGCGAAAAACATAAGACCTGCATTTTTGATATAGAACTCACCATTATAGTTAGCCATATGCAGTACTGCCATCATGTGCTTTAGTTTTTCTCCTTTGAGATTTTCTTCTGGTATATTGCGTTTCTTGAACAAAATCTCTAGCTTTCCGTTGTTTATCTGCTCCAACTTTGCAGTAGTACGTTGTTCCTCAAAGTTTAGTATTGCTTTATTCTTAAGGAAGTTGATTAGATCATTTCCATCTAAACATATGTTTGTGGTTCCTTGTCTGATAAAACATTGCTTTTCGAAGAAACACGCACCTTCTGATAGGGAAAACTGAGCCACGGTTAGTACTATGTACGTTTTGCCGTCTTCTTTCACGAACTCCTGCTTTACATTTGGCTTAGGCTTGCAGTTCTCTAAAAGGCCATGTATATCTTGCGATGTCTTGTCGGGATTTTCTATGCCTGTAAATTGTTTTGTTGGCCCGATTCCCAAGACAACGGTTCCTCCGCTGGTATTTGCAAAAGCACATATGGATTTACCAACATTCTTGCCTACGCCACTCTTAAATTCCAAGGTTGGCCCTTCCCAATCAGCTACCCATTTTTTAATATCCTCAAACGATGTTGCCATTAAGTTACCTGGTGGTAATTACTTATAAATACTTATAATTACTTATACACTTAAAGTATTTAAAGGTTTCTTCGTTTCTAACCAACTTACTTTGAATTACTTATAATTACTTAAAGCTTAAACTAACAATAAGTTTCCTTAGGGTCGGCCTGAGACCTCAAAAGGTCTCACAGGCTTCGCCTGCAAGGGCCTCCCAAGCTAGCAACCTAGCAGATCAAGGCACCTTTCGGCGTTTTGGGTGGGGGCAAAACGCCTATCATGGAGCCGTAGCCCGCCGAGCGTCGCCGAAGGCGACTTTGGAGGCGGGCGGAGGCTCTACTCTACTCGATTTTCAGAAAATCTCGTAAGGTATGCAGTTTTGTGATTAATGGTGAGTTTTACGAGGGAAAACAACCCAAAATCGTGTCAGGAGAGGGCATTTTACTCTACTCAAATGCCGGAAAACTCGACTCGATCGAGTTTTTGCCTTTACTCTACACAATTTTGTAAAACTGCCATGCTTGTAGCCGAAAAACGATTAAGGGGGAGTTTTACGACGTCAAATGACTATTTTTCTACCCGAAAAGGGCCAAATTTCTCTACATGGCCCTATTTTCGGCCTTCCATATCTATGATACGCCGTTTTAGCCTCTCTGCTTGCTGGGAGAAGGTATTGTCTATCTCTCTGTATAGCTCCTGCTTGGTCGTGCTTATGTAGGTTTGGGTTACGCCTGTGCTTCTGTGTCTGGCAAACTTGCTGGTCAGCACCACGTTGCCGTTAGTCTGCTTGGCGAAGCTGGTTATGGCATAATGACGTAGGCTGTGCGTTGTAAGTCTATGGAGCCTTCTAGGCATCCTGCTGTAATTGGTCTCATCACTGGAATCGTAGATCTCATCCAGACCCGCCTTCTGGACGTAGTACCGGAAGCTGTTTCTAACGTAGTCTGTGCTTAGGTACGGCTCGTCTCTGTGGCTGTATTTGCCCTCTTCCTTGAAGAAGAGGTATCCATCCTTTTGGATGTACTGCTCGTACTGCCTGATGTACTCCAAGGTGAGCTTGAAGAGAGGCATCGGGATAATGAGTGTATTGAGAGTATGCGCCTTCTCTGTCCTTATTTTGAGTTCTCTGCTGTTGAAGTCTATGTCCTTGATATTGACCTTTACCGCTTCGCCTATTCTGAGACCAAGCTGCGCTTGGTAGTAGAATAATAGTCTCAGCTTAGGATTGTCTATCATTCGGAAGAAAGACTGCACCTCCTGTTCCGTGAAGCCTTTATTGAGGCTTCCATATTTCGGAGGTTGGTTTCTTGCGAACTTCTTGATGAACTGTTTGTGTACTATGCGCTTGACTTCCTTGATCTGATGATGCGTTAGCTTTGGGAGTACCGAATACAGGTCGTTTAATAACTTTTCGTATTCGGATACGTTTTCAGATTTGAACCCACACTTGCTTTTTTTCTTTGCTTGTCTTGCGGATTTGAACCCACTTTTGTCGTCGTAAATTTTGTTTGCTCCCATCGGGATTTGAACCCGAGTTGCGGGGTTGAAAGCCCCACGTCCTTGGCCGGACTAGACGATAGGAGCACAATAACATATGCCCTAATTTGGTTATATAAATAGTATCATGTCTTAATATCTATGGCTTTGTCCTATAGTTCTTCCGGGTCACAGCATGAAAAATGTCGTAATATGCTTTGAAGGGATAGACGGTTCCGGCAAGCATACGCAGGTAAACCTCCTTTCAGGCAAGCTGGCAGAGAGAGGCATCAAATCCAGGGTTTTCTCTTACCCAGACTACAAGTCAGGCTACGGTGTCATAGTGAAGAAGTACCTAGAAGGGAAGATAGAGATGGGTGTTGATGAGCTCTTCCTGGTATTCCTTGCGGAGAAGGTCAGGGACAATGCGATCATAGGGAAGGCCATGGCTGATGGCGAGGTGGTGATACTAGACAGGTACTTCTATTCCGCGATAGCATATCAGTGCGCCGCAGGTTTCGACTATGGAATTGCGAAGCGCATCCTTGAGATGATAAAATGGCACCGCCCTTCGGTGGTATTCTACCTGGACGTAACGCCAGAGATGTCACAGGAGAGGAAGAGGAAGCAGAAGCATGAGCTTGACAAGCATGAAGTCGACAGGCCGTATCTGCAGAAGGTAAGGGAGTACTATCTAAGGCTCATGAGAGAGGGATACAGCGGTGTGGACTGGGTCGGGCTAGATGGCTCGGCAAGCAAGAACGAGATAGGCAAGTCTGTGCTTTCTTACCTCGAGAAGAAGGGGTTGCTTCCATGATACTCTCCGATTATGACATACTTAATGCCGTTGCGGCTAAGAGGGTAGTCATCAGGCCGTTCCGGAAGGAGCATGTGCGCGAGAACGGAATTGACTTCGTGCTCGATGATGAGATAGCTTTCAGGAAGCCAGTGCTTGACCCTTCCGCAGTTTTTGACCCGACGGACCCGGAGCAGGTCAAGAACGAGTACACGGTCGAGACAGGCAAGGACAGGCTCGTCCTGAGGGCGGGCTCGCAGGTGCTTCTGTCTACAGAGGAATCGCTTAGGCTGCCGAACGACATAATGGCCTTCGTGCAGCTCAGGAGCACATGGGCAAGGCATGGCCTGAGCATACCTCCAACGATAATAGACGCTGGCTTTTCCGGCAACCTAACACTGGCGGTCACGAACGCAGCTCAGTACTCTATCATGATGAAGCCGGGAATGCGCTTCGTCCATGTAGTGTTCGCTAAGCTTATGAGTAGCGCAGCTAATTCCTACAAAGGAGCATACCTTAACCAAGAGGGCCTGTGGCTGCCCAAAGTGATAAAGTGAGCTTACCGGGTTAGGTCGTCAACCTCCTCTCTTGCAGCTTCGTTAGAGGAAGGTGCAGCGCCTGGTGCAGAGACCAGAACTACGTCGCTGACGTTCTTCACGCTTTTGTATAGGATGCTTTTTGCCCTTAGGGTCGATCTTGCGTCTCCCTTTATGTTCTTCCATGGAACCATAAGAAGCCTGCTTATCTCTCCCTTCTCAAGGTCTATTATCACATCCTGTACCTCTCCCAAGTACTGCCCTCCATCACTATAGATGTCCATTCTGTATATTTCTGAAACTCGCATGATTCCGCCTCGAGTATATTGTAGGTTAACAATTTATAAAGGTTATTGGAATTACGCCGAATAGTGGCATGCTAAGGCTGCAGCCAGTCTATTTCGTAGTATTCGTTGTCGCTGCCTGGCAATCTTATCTGCTTTACCTTGTAGTAGGTCACTGCCGTTTCTCTGTCCGCTATGGCAACGATGAGCTCCAGCCCCTTCTGTTTCGCCTCCTTCAGGGCGCCAGCGAACTCGCTGCCGCCTATGTATTCGTCCTCTCCTAGAGAGAGCATTGCATATCTGGGGGCGTCGTTTTCTGGGCTTTCGGCCTCGCCCCCCTTTCTATGGAATAGGATGTAATCCAGCTCCACCCTCTTATCCTTGGTCTTGCCAGGAACCGCAAGGATGAACGTCTTCCTCACTGAATGGGCCACCCTTATGGCGCGGGCCCATTCGGATGTCAGCAGCCTGGATCCCTTGGGAAATACGTGCAGGACGTGCTTTGAGTGCACCCATTCGTCGTCACCTGCCTTTATCGGCTTTGCGCCTGGGAAGTAGACCCTGAAATGCGTGCCGAACTTGAATCCCGTCTTTATGATATATCCGTGCTCCCTCCAGTCCTTGTAAACGCCGTATAGCTCCTTGAAGTCGCTGCGCCTCTTTGTTGCGGTCCTTATGAGGTCGCCCTTGGTCATGTTATCAAGAACAAGCGCCTTCTTCTCGAGCAGGAAGAGGGTTTCGTATATGTCCAGTTTGTTCAGATGCCCGCGTTCCGAGGCCTTGTAGGTACCATATTGCCCGAACCAGAGCTTTTCGTATATGTCCTTTCCGTGCGTTTCGTCCTCTATTATAGCAACGAGGTCGCTGTCGAAGAAGATGCCGTGCAGTTTGTACCTTGGCAGTTCGAGCGTTGCCTTGGGGTATTCCTTCGGCACGATCCTGCTAGGTTTAGGGTAAGCTGAGGCGGAGTTCTTTATTACGAGGCCCCTGTCGCGCCAGTCCTTGTAGGTGAAGTACCTTGCGGCGAACTTTGCCTTGCCGTAGAATCTTGAAGACAGCGCATTAAAGCTCATGGTGGTGCCGCCCTGCTTGCACTCCGCATGCCTGACGTCGATAAGGTAAAGCGCCTCCTCCGGAAGCAGCGAATACTCGCCACCTTTAGTAACGCCGAAGAACCCCCTCTTAAGTATGTCCTTGGTGGATTGGTCTGCGGCGGTTATCCTGCCGTTTGAGGAATATTCTAGGGAAAGCATATGCAAACATTAGTTTTCAAGCTATTTAACTTTTGCTGATGGTAGCAGAATCCCACTGGTGCTTACTGGTCATTGTGTGGTGTTTACTGTTGTATTGTAACCGCCGGTGGAGTTGAAATAGCAGTAGAAGCCGGTGTTGCACTCGCCGTTTATGCATATGTCGATCCTCCCGTTGGGCGTATTGTTGTCAGGCAGCACGATGGAATAGTTGACAAAAGGATTGTAATTGCCGGTCCTGCTTGTCTTGATTATCGTGGTGTTCTCGTAGCTTGAGGTATTGAAGTCGTATACGGATTCGTTCAATGTTATATTGAGCCTGCTCATTTTCGAAGTAGGAGTCACATTGAAGTAGAGGGCTGTAGAATTGCAATCTATGTAGTTGAATAAGCCGCCTGCACTAGACTTGTCTAAGATTACTGTGGAGGGTATATTCAGCTCCTTGTGCGTTACGGTGCCTACGGACATGTTGGTCGCAATAATCGTTACTACCTGCCCCTTCTGGTTCCTTCCCAAAAGTTGGGAATAGCTGATTTCGCTCACATTAAGCTTGAGCGGAATCCCTGTCTGCTTGTCAATGCACATTCCTATGCGGTATGTTGCGTTTGAACCTGCCGATGAATTTGAACTGGAGAGAGAGGTATTTCCATAAAACTGTGAGATCGCTGCTTGGCTGCCGTTGACGTAGAATATGTCGCACGGCCTTCCGACAACCGAGCCTTGCCCGAGATACGTCACGTTTACCTGGGACAGGTTAAATGTTTTTGCAAGATGGAAGAGGTTGGTGTTTGCCGTTGTTTTGTTTGCCAACGAGCAGGTTAACTGGGTGTATGCAGATTCCGTGCAGGCCACGTCAGTGTTGTTCTCGTCGAACACTGCCGTAGTGGCTTGTTCTCCCAGCAGGTCGAACGAGGTTATCAGTTTGCTGTCGTTGCCCAGCTTATATTCTGATATGGAGATGTTATTGCCCAGGATCGAACCAACCCCGGATAGATTTAGGCTGTATGAGACCTGCAGGTTCTGCGCTGATGATGTGGCCGAGAGATCGTTAGTCATCATGGTTTTTGCTGAAGCAGAGGGGGCGGGAATTGGGCCTTTTACTGAGCCATTTGAAGAGAGATTCGTATTTGCCGGGACTGTGCTGGTTGTGCTTGCATTTCCCTTTTGAGGCAGCGTGATGAAAAGGACAGCGGCTATTAGTGCTATCGCCGCTACGATGGCTATAATTGTAATTGGTGCAACACCGGTACCTTTGTTGATTGATGGGTTAGCTTGTGCAGCGGGCTGCTGAATCGGCTGCGGGGTGCCTGGGTTTTGCCACTGTGGGGTATTATCATCTAAGGCATATGCCATGTTGTGGTTAAGATATTCGATTTATTTAAGCTTTTGTTTGCCGTTTCAAGCCGGCTAAGGCAGTCGGTTTAAGCGGCAAAAGGCACAACTGTTTTAATTATTAACAATCATATTATCCTGTTTTGATAATGGGTGTTTATATGGAAAGGCAGATGCAAAAATACGATGACCGAGAGCCGCACATGCCGAAAGAGCTCGCTTCTACAATGAAGAGCCAGGGGTATCATTTTGTGGGCAGGCATTCTGCGACAAAGATGTGCGCTTATACCGGAAGCAGCCTGAAGGGAGGCACAACATGCTATAAGCATAGGTTTTATGGCATAAGAAGCTGGCAGTGCATCCAGGCTACGCCTGCTATAGGCTGCAATCTTGCCTGTTCTTTCTGCTGGAGGATAATCCCAGAGGAGCATGGGTACAAATGGAATGAGATAAACGCGATGCAAGAATGGGACGACCCGAAGGCGATAGTGGAGGGACTTGTTGAGGAGCATAGGCGCATCGTGAGCGGTTTCAAGGGCAATCCGAAAGCCGACATGAAGAGGTGGGAGGAAGCCCGGGATCCTGCGCACGTTGCCCTGAGCCTCACCGGCGAGCCCCTTTCATATCCAAAGATGAACCAGCTAATTGATGAATTCGCAAGGAGAAAGATAAGTACGTTCCTTGTCACCAACGGCACGATGACCAATGCCTTGAGGAACCTGACTTCCCTGCCAACGCAGCTTTATGTTTCAGTTCAGGCGCCTAATAAGGAGGTCTACGAGCGTGTGACCAGGCCAAAGACCCTTAATGCATGGGCCAGTTTCATGGAATTCCTGAATGTGTTTTCGAAGCTTGAAACTAGAAGGGTATTCAGGCTGACGCTGATACGCGGCTTGAACATGGTGGATGCGGCAGGCTATGCTGAATTGATCAGGAAGGGGAGGCCAAATTACGTAGAGGTCAAGGGTTTTGCCTACGTCGGAGGAGCCAGGGAAGAGGTGCGTGGCCTATCGTACGGCATGATGCCTTCGAAGGAGGAGATAGTGGCTTTTGCGAACGAGATTGCGAGGGCTTCGGGTTATTTGGTAACTGACTACCATGAGCACAGCAACGTAGTCCTTCTGTGCGCTGACAGGAAAGCGGCGACGGAGAGGATAATTCATTTTGAGAAATGATATAGATGCCTGGGCTTGGAGAAGGAAGCAATATCAAGGACAGGAAATCGTACGAACACGTCCTGAAAAAAGGTAAGTATTTTGTATACTTTTTCCTCTTCGTTAGCCTTGCCGTGTTTGTGGCAATATCGATAAGCGCAATTTATGAGGGGGGAATAGAAAAATTCGTACAGACGGTAGAATCGTTTAATTTCAGCTATTTCGTTGCGGCAGTGGTTCTCGTCCTGGTAGGCATAACGATACGGTTCCCGAAGTGGCACATCTATATGAAGGCGCTTAGGGTTAAAGTAAGCATTGTCAAGAATTATCTAATATATCTCTCGCTCTATTCGATGAACGTAACTCCCGCGAGGTCCGGCAGGCTCGTTGCGTCTTACACGTTGAACAGGGTCACGGGGGAAAAGCTGGGCCGCACCGCTCCCGCAGTGGTGGCAGACATCTTCACCGACTTTCTTGGGTACATGATAATGATGGCCGCAGTGACAATTTTAGTAGGGCAGTACCAGCCGGTATTCATAATATTGTCAGTGATTGCGCTGGTGCCGTTCATAATAATCCTTGACAACAGACCTTACCTTTTCGTGAAGGGCAAGCTCAAGAAGGTCAGGTATCTTAAGGGATTTTTTAACTTCGGCGATTCCTATTTTGAGAGCTCCAGGATGTTCGACAAGAAAGTGTATCTTTATTCCTTGGTATTCACGATCCCATCCGAAGCAATGTTTGCATCCACTTTGTACCTTATAATATTGGGTTTTGGGATACCGATGCCGGTTAGTGCTCTCCCCATAATACTCTTCATCTATGCGTCATCCGTACTGGTTGGCCTTATTTCAGGGATACCAGGCACCATCGGCGTGACAGAGCTTGGAATCCTAGGCTACCTCACACTGCTGTTGAAGATAAATTATGTGGTAGCAGCTGCAATAACGATAGTGTTCAGCCTTTCGACGCTGTGGTTCGCCGAGATCGTAGGATTTGTGGCGCTGCGGCATACGCTGCGGTACTGGGACATTTAATCCTTGCGCACAGCCTAAGCGATAGCGAAGTGTGAAAGCCCCTCGTTCTCAGCGAAATTGGGATTGCACGGTATGATAAGGGTTAGTGTTTTGCCCGTGAATTTGTCTGCAAGCCCTCGTGCAGAGCCGAAATTTGTATAGGCTAGGAGCTTGTCTGCCTTGCCTACGTTGCCGAGTATCAGGATGGGGAGCTGGCCCTTTATTATGCCATAATGCCTCTCGTCCTCGGCAAGCGAGAGCAGCCGCAATGCGTCTTCGAGCGCCATCGGCGCCTTAGTGTCGGGGTCTATGTCCAGTAGGATGAGCGAATGCTGGTTGCTGGATATGTTCATCCGTATAACGTCAAGGAAGGAGACTGGCCTGTACTTGGCACTCCATCGTGCGATTGTGGTTGGCGGGCCAAACCGGTATACATCCAGACCGCTCTCTCCTATCGCCGCGGAGAATATCGATGACGAATGCACGACCTCCGCCTTTATGCCATTTGCCCTAGCTATGTCGAAGAGTATGTGATGGGTGGTTGCGATGAGTGGATCTCCGGGCACGAGGACTGCAAGGTCCTGCTTCTGCGCGTATTTGATGGTCTCCTTTGCCCTTTCTTCAAGAGCCGGCCTTTCTATTAGCTCTATTGCGTTGGTTGTCTGTGAACGGAGCCATGATAAGTACTCTTCGCTGAGCGGGGTAGTATACTTCTCAAGGAGTATTCTGTCGGCTGATTTTATCAGCTCCAATCCCTTCACGGAGACGTCCTTAATGTCAAGCCCTAGACCGATTAGATATAGCATCTGCTGCGCCTAATCACGTATGCCGTTCGGGGTGATCCTCATTACTGCTTCCCCTTCCGGCATGTTGGGTGAATCGACAAGCCGGATTATTCTCTTGTCCTCCTTGCTCTTCCTCAGGTAGAGGCGTGTTGTTGCTGCGTGGGCAATTATGTTCCCGCCTACTGGTGTTGTCGGATCACCAAAAAGTATGCCAGGATTGTCCATCACCTGATTTGTTAGATACACCGCCAGCTTGTGCGTCTCTGCCAGGTTTATGAGCTTGTGGATGTGGGTGTTGAGCTTCTGCTGCCTTTCGCCGAGGGCACCCCTGCCTATGAACTCAGAGCGGAACAGCGCCATGAGCGAGTCAACTACGATAAGCTTTACATTGTTCTCCCTTATCAGCTTGTCTGCGCGTTCGGCGGCAAGTATCTGTTGCTCCGTTGTAGTCGCCCGTACGAAATATATATTTGACAGCACTTGCTTCGGATCCATCTCGGTGTCCTTGGCTATCTGCTCTATCCTTTCCGGCCTGAATGTCCCTTCGGTGTCTATGAACAGGACTTTCCCGTCAAGGCCGCCCTTGTCTATCGGCAGCTGCACGTTAACGGATAATTGGAACCCCAGCTGGCTCTTGCCAGAAGCGAACTTGCCGTAAGCCTCGGTTATAGCCTGCGTCTCTACGCCACCGCCCAGAAGCTCGTCAAGCCCCTTTGCCCCTGTCTTTATCCTGCCAAGCGCCTTCCGTTGCTCATAGACCTCCGTGGCAGAGGTGACGGACAGGGTAGTAGCCTGCTTTGCCGCTTCGGTTGCCTTCTTTGCGGCTTCTGCGCTGAGGCCTGCCACCTCGGTGAGCGCGTATGGCGATGCTGCGGCTATCTTTTCTATTGAATCGTACCCCGCCTCCCTAAGCTTTTCGGCTGTTGTCGGCCCGATTCCGGGAAGATCCTCCAGTTCCTTTATCCCTTTTTCCTTAGCCATAAGCATCGCGTTTTTACGATTAGAAAGATGAGCAGTTCTAATTGCCCAGGAAAACATATAAACCTTTATAAAGCATGAACTCGAAAAGCAGTATATAGTTGGAATTTTTAGGAAGAGGCCAGCAAACATGCATACGCATGTGCTGGCAAGGCGACCAGTTTTACTCCTCCCATGATAGAGAACTCGTAAGTAAATATATGGAGCTTAACTTTAAAAAGCTTTCTGATTAGTGGAAGTGCATGAAGACATTTCTGACTCTCGATATCAAAGGTGGCATTGCCGCCATATTCGTGGCGGTTTTCCTGTTAGTCTTCGGTGGAGGCAACGGCCTGTTCTTTCTGGCGCTCATGTTTGCGTTCCTTGTTGCATCGGCCCTGGCCACCAGATTCGGGAAGGAGGTCAAGAAGAAGCTTGGCGTCTATGACAAGAGCCGTGGCTGGAAGAACGTTCTGGCGAACGGTGCAGTGCCGTGCATTGCTGCACTTTTATATTTCTTATTTGCAGGATCTCCATCCGCTTCGTCCTTTGCGGCGGCGTACGTCGCCACTATTGCAGGCATAACCGCAGACAAATTCGGCAGCGAGATAGGCGTAATCGATACGAATACACGTATGCTTCTGACATTAAGAAAGGCCAGGCGCGGCATCTCCGGTGCCGTGAGCCTGCTCGGCCTTGTTGTTTCATTGATAGGCGCGTTTATTATAGCCGCATTGGCTCTTGCTTTTGGGCTTCTGAACGTAAACACATTTGCAATCGTCGTGGCATCGGGATTTGTTGGCAATCTGGCCGATTCGGCCTTTGGATATTTTGAGAATAAAGGGATAGGAAATAAGTACACTTCCAATGTCATGTGCTCGCTTGGCGCGTGGGTCTGCTGTATGCTCTTGCTATTGTACTAGACGTATGTCAGCCACTCTTTGAACTCCTTGCTGTCGCCATGCACTATCCTGTTGAACCTGTCGCGCAGCTTTGACGTTATGGCCCCCGGCCTGCCGGTACCTATCGGCTTGGAATCTATCCTTACTATGGGCGTCACCTCCGCCGCGGTGCCGGTGAAGAATACTTCATCCGCAATGTAGAGCTCATCCTTATGGACCTCACGCTCGCACACCTTGAGGTTGTCCTTGGCTGCGATCTTCATGATGGAATCCCTTGTTATGCCGATGAGGATGTCGGATGCTGCTGATGGGGTTATAAGCTGGTTGTCCCTGACCAGGAATATGTTCTCGCCTGCCCCTTCTGCGACATAGCCATTGTGCGATAGGAGTATTGCTTCGTCGGCGCCAGCCTGGGCGGCTTCCTCCGAAGCGATTATTGAATTCAGGTAGTTGCCGCTGGCCTTTGCAGTGACTGGAAGGATCTCGGAGTTTATCCTGTGCCAGGTGGCGATCTTGCAGCTTATGCCCTTGTCATGGCCTTCAAAATATGCGCCGAACGGAACGGCGGCGATCATCACGCTTACCTTCTTCCCTTTTGTAGTAAGGCCTATCCGATTATCGTCATAAAAAGCGAATGGCCTTATGTAGCAGCTCTTCGGGCCGTTCTTCCTGACCGTCTCAACTGTTGCGTCCTCAAGTTGCTTCTGCGTGTAGCCGAGCCCCATTGAGTATATCTTGGCTGTGTCCACAAGCCTTTTCATATGCTCCTTCAGGCGGAATATTGCTGTGCCATCCCTCGTCTCGTACGCCCTTATGCCCTCGAAAATGCCGCTGCCATACTGTAGGGAGTGGGTCAAGACATGGACTTTCGCATCTGCAAAATCGACAAATCGCCCATTAATCCAAATGTATTGCTTGGCATCCATTGATATCGAAAATAGGTGTTTGAGCAACCTTATATATTTTGTCTGCAAGTTTGGCCCGGGATTTTTATGCGGGGGTTTATATACAGATTGAGAGAATGCCACCTACCTAACGGGTTTTGAACACTTTTTTAACTTTTAACTACAGAATTGCGAATTATAATCATATACAAAGCAAAACAGGAACCTAAGAAGAGAACTATTCCAATAATTGGGATAAAAAGCCCTATGAAACTAAAACCAGCTTGCAATACCACTTCAGATGGATTAGATGGATTATAATGTACTGTTACATTAGATCCCACTGGATATTCAGATACTATTTGATATGCATAATTAAAGCCGAATACGTTGTCATAATTATTAAAAAAAGTTACGTTTGTACCATCAAGAACTTTCCCATTTACATTATACGAATAAGTAATCAATGGCGAATACCTAGGAGGACATCCTCTTGCACAAGAAGATCCAGATGGTTGTTCAACAATTACCGATGAGTGTGTAATAACCCCCTGAGACGTAGCCCAACTACTGCTTTGAATTGATAATATTTCAGTCTGTATCCCAGAGTATGCTAAGAACAGACCGAAGCACAAGAAACCTATAGAGATAAGTAGGTATATTATTTGCCGGGTTTCCACGATTTTGATTGGTATGTGAAGTGATAAAAACCTATCTTACAACTCTATCGTATTTATATTAATTAACTAAGAGAACTATTTATGTTAACTTTGGATGATATCAAGAATGAGAATATAACTGGCAAGATTACGAATACATTTT
>JAGWHJ010000029.1 GCA_028866835.1 Microcaldota archaeon
CACATGATTGGAAAAGGCGAGCCCGGCCGCAGGGATGGGAGTTTCAGGTCATCGGAATTCTCCATGCCCCAAGGGATATTATGGGACAGGGATAGGATATACGTCGCAGATACCGGGAATCACCTTGTACGTGTTGCAGACCTGAATCGCGGAGAAGTCTCTACAATGGCAGGTACTGGAGAGAAGGGAAGGTATGTGAAGGAGGGATTTGTCGGCGTGCCGCTTACGACATCCATCAATTCACCGTGGGACCTTGCTTTGCTCAAGGACAGGCTTTTCATCGCCATGGCCGGGTTCAACCAAATCTGGTACCTCGATTTAAAGAAGAGGAGACTGGGCCCATTTGCGGGTACGGGCCATGAGAACATCACCGACGGCGAATTCTATGACGCCGAATTCGCGCAGCCGAGCGGCATAAGCATATCTGGCAATGACATATTCATTGCAGACAGCGAGGCTTCAGCGGTGCGCAGCATATCTCTTAAAGAAAAGTTCGTAAGCACCCTGACCGGATCCGGGCTCTTCATATACGGCGACAAAGACGGCGATCTCGGAAATTCAAGGATGCAGCACCCCCTTGGAATCGATGCGCATGGGGACTTCCTTTACGTTGCAGACACCTACAACAGCGCAGTCAAGGAGATCAATATAAGAGACAAGACCGTGATGACACTGGTCGGAGCGAAGTCGCATTCCGTATGCAGATTTGACGACCCGGAGTGCGACACTCTTGGATTGTACGAGCCGAGCGATGTGAAGCTGAATGGCAAAAAGCTTTATATCGTTGATACGAACAATAATATGGTAAGGATTTTCGATCTCGAGACAAAGCTTCTCGACACACTTAAACTGGTGAGATAGATCCATGGCAATCGACTTCAGGGAACAGTTGCTTCTTCTAAAGGAACAGTTGCTATTCAAGGACACGATAAGGGACATTGATTCGTTTGACAACATCGTAATAGCAGGGATGGGCGGCTCAGGAATCGTCGGGAAGATTTTCCAGGAACTTTACTCGGAAAAGCCGGTGTACCTTGTCGATGACTACAAGTGTCCAACTTTCGTTTCCAGAAAGAGTCTTTTCATTGCCATCAGCTATTCAGGCAATACGGAAGAGACGATAAGCGCACTTGCTCAGGCCAAGGCCAAGCGCGCATACACTGTCTCGATAAGCGCCGGCGGGAAACTCAGTGGCTACGCGGAGCAGAGCATAAAGATACCGAACTCCGAGCTGCAGCCACGCTGCGCGATAGGCTACATGCTGATGCCGCTTATCAGGAGCTTCTCCCTTGCAAACAGCCAGGAGATAACAAAGGCCTACAAGCTGCTGATGGGCCTGGACGATGACAGCGGCGAATGCGAAAAGCATGCAAAGAGGATATGCTCGAGCAGCCGCATACCTGTAATATACGGGGTAAGCCCGTTCAAGAGCGTTGCATATCGCTGGAAGACGCAGTTCAACGAGAACGGGAAGGTGCTCGCATACTCGAGCAGCTTTCCAGAGCTGAACCACAATGACACGATGGCGCTTGCAGAGACCTATGACAGGGACAGGTTCTATTTCTTCGTGTTCGAGAGCGGAGAGGAGAAGATAAGCAAGAGGATAGCGGTAACGGCAAGGATCACAGGTGCAGAATTCAATATGATAGAACCGAAAGGGACAAGCACTTTCGAGAAGCTATTCTACCTGATACATTACGGAGACTACGTCTCATACCATCTGGGGCTTCTGAGGAAGATCGATCCCGCGGACGTAAGCCTCATCCAAAGACTAAAGAAAATGATCGCATGAAGACCCGGGCATTTATTATCCATTGCTGGGATGGCAAACCGAATACGCGTTGGTATCCTTGGCTAAAAAATGAACTCGAAAGGCGCGGTTTCGACGTTCATGTTCCGGCGATGCCTAACACAAAGCATCCAAGAATGGGGCCCTGGGTTAAATATCTTCAAAAACTTGTAGGCAAGCCCGATAAAAATTGTTATTTCATAGGCCACAGCGTTGGTTGCATCACAATACTTAGGTATCTTGAATCTATAGACGTCAAAGTCGGCGGAACAATCCTGGTTGCAGGTTACACGAGCAATTTGGGCTATTACGACCTCGAAGATTTCTTTCTTAGGCCAATTGAGTGGAATAGCATAAAATCTCATTGCAGGAAATTTGTCGCAATAAACTCCGACAACGACCCGTACGTATCGCTGCACTATGGTTATATCTTCAAGGAAAAATTAAAAGCGAAACTGATAGTGGAACACGGCAAATACCACTTCAGCACAAAAGGGAACATAACCCGGCTGCCTAGCGCTTTGAAATCTGTTCTCAGCTTGGCTACCTAGTCCCGTTTTTCGAATAGTTTATGTAGATGTACCAGGCTGGCCTTGGCCTAAATTGCGGCCAGAGATTAATAAGTCCCCATTGGAATGTTGGATAGCTCGCAAGCTGGAACCAGTATATCCTTTTCACGTATGGGTGCGATGAGAGGAGACCAACCGCCTGCCGCATGTACAATGGCTGTTCGTAATTGTCCGAGTATGAATTAGGCGATTCCAGTCCTGTTTCTGTTATCCAAATGGGCTTGTGCGTCAGGTTTTCATAAAGGTTCAGGCTGTAGTTCCACTCGCCTGCCATTGTCAAGCCCGTGCCGTTGTAGCCCAGCTTGCTGATGTTATACTGCATGTAGTCATCGTAAGGATGCAGGGATATGGCGTCGCAATACCTCGATGCGCCCTCGTCCCATGCCTGCTGGTAAAATATATATTCGTATTCTACGGTATCCATGTTATTAGGGCCCGTTATCGGATGCGTGCTTGCGCCACCGAAGCAGACTACCGTGTCATTAGGATACCTGCTTTTTATTATCACGGACGCGCTCCTCATCATGTAGAAATAGCGGGTCGCGTTCCAGTCCTGATACGTAGACCTGAAGTTATCGGGCTCGTTCCATATCTCCCATTCGTGTATCTGAGGGTACTGGACTATCGCTTCGGAAACGCTTGTGTTCCAATCCGACAGGGTCCAATTCTGCCCGCTTACAGTGGCGTAATCCAATATCCCAAGCCACTCAGCGCCCATGGCCGATGTGTTTTGTATGTACGCAGCATCCGATGGCGAATTCACATGCATGTCCATCCTGAAGCATGTTATGCCATTATAGATGGCCATCCTCATGGCCGTGATGTTTGCCGCGGAGTTGAAACAGAGCCGTGTTGAGCTGTTTGACTGGATCTGTATTGTTGTGCTCGCACTATAATTCTGCGTTGCTGAAGTGGGCGGAGACGTGGATGTATGCGACTGCAGCGTGGTTGATGAGGACGAATGATTATGCCCTGCCGCTGCACCGATCACGACCAATACTATTACAACGAATGCCGCAAGAGCTACAATCCGCATCCTCTCCATCAAAGCTCCTTTGTCTCAGCGTCGATCTTCTTGCCCTCGAAACCCAGAACCGCCTTCCTCACAGCCCTTAGGGACAGAGTGGCGCAATGGAGCCTGACAGGGCCCGGGTCAATATTGATCAGGTCCAGCAATTCCTTCTTCCCGAACTTTTCCACCTCCCTGATGTCCTTCCCCTTCAGATAGTCCGTTAGTATGCTTGCCGTCCCCATCGATATCACGCAGCCTCCTCCATCGTACTGCACATCGGTTATCTTGTTGTCTTCTATCTTGAGGAAAACGGTTATCTTGTCTCCGCATGAGATGTTCTCCTCGTGTATCTGCGATGTGGGTGCCTTCATCACACCCCTGTTCTTCGGATGCTCGTAGTTGTATATCAACTCCTCCGCATACATGTCAAGCTCCGCCAAACGTCTCACCATCGATCTTCATTCTCTGTTTCATCATGCACTTATCCTGCACGAAAATAACATTATTACGCATTGCGTAGGCACCTGCATCCGTGCTGGTTATGCCTTCCTGCAGCCAGACTACCTTCGCGCCTATCGCAACAGCCTGCCTTGTTATGTCCAGTGCCTCCGAGGAGGGCCTGAAAACGTCGACCACATCAACCTTCTGCGGTATGTCGCCAAGGCTCTTGTAGCATTTCTGGCCGAGTATTGCATCTGCCGAAGGATTTACCGGTATTATCGTGTACCCCTTCCCAAGGAGGTATTTCGGCACGTAATGCGCCGGCTTCGACGGATCCCTGGAGCAGCCAACGACGGCCACTACCCTGAACTTCTCAAGGATCTCCTGTATCTCCATATCCTATCATCCGGCGCTGAACGCAAGAGGGAAGAAACTTATTATTATACCGCCGGCCAACGCTATGGCACCCAGGGCCGCCGTGAGATAGATTATCTTGGACTTGCGCGCAATGTTCAGGAGGAAATTTATGAGCAGCAGGCTTATGCCTGTAGCGACAAGTATTGCCACGGCCAATCCCGCCAGGCTTATCTGTGCTATTGTCGATGACACGCTGGAGCCGCTGAATATGAGCGTCACGAACACGGCAGCAGTTGTCGCGAAGATCATGTCTATGAAAGACAGCCTGAAGGCCTCGCGCGCCTCAATATTGAGCAGCAGCATCGTGCTCGTTGTCGCGCCGGACCTGCTAACCCCAGGAAGTGCGGCCAACCCCTGCGCTATGCCCACAAGTATGTATTCCTTGAGACCTATGTTGTCCACCGTCTTCCTGTTCTTGTCATCTGCGTATTTCGTCCTTGAGTAGTGTATGAGTAGCGCATCCATGAAGAGTATCATCCCCAGTATTATCATGGGGAGCCCTATGTTGTAGCCGCCCGAGATGTCCGCTACGGCCTTGTATATCGGGACTGCGATGACGCCCGTCACTATTGTCGATATAAGGGCGAATTTGAAGAGCTTCCAGTCGCTTGCGCTCCCCTTTCCAAAAAGCGTCCTTATCAGTATCCATACCTCCTTCCTGAAGTATATCACCGCAGCAAAAATCGTGCCTATCTCCATGAAGAGGCCGAATGCGTAGGCCTGCGAGAAGTTGAGGCCTAGTATGTACTGCGAGACTATTATTATCTGGGTCTTGCTGCTTATCGGTAGCCACTCCGATATGCCCTGGACTACACCTAGTATGATTGAGACTATGATTTGGTAAAGGCTGATCAACTATAACACCCATTTATCGGAAGAATGTGGCAGTACTCCTTTATATTCAGAATGCACCTATTTATTAAGTACTCCTTTATATTCAGAATGCACCTATTTATTATTATGCCCGTCCTAATCGTCGATACGAGTTCCATACTCTTCGCCATGTCCAATCACAAGGACGTCTTTGGCATTATAAAGGATGAGATGCCGGCCAGGAACGCCGTGATATCGCAGGGCATAGTCAACGAGCTTACCAGCATCGCCCGCAAAAGCACGAAAAACAGCAAGTATGCGCGTGTGGCAATATCTTTATTAAATAGGCACTCCAATATTAAAATCGAGCCAGACAGCACTTACGTGGACGGCTGGATAATGAGGGCCGCAGAGGCGCTCTCATGCGCGGTCTGCACTAATGATACAAAGCTTAAAAAGGCTCTCAGATTAAAAAACATAAAAGTGTATTCGATATCAAGGAACGGGACGCTCGTATAGGCGCTTAACAGGTGAATAATTGTACTACGTACACACGATAAAGGACACGATAAGCATACCTCCGAAGTACTTCGGCCAGGACCTCGAGAAGACGGCAGAGGAGGTCCTCAGGAACAAGTACGAGAGAATACTGGACAAGGACCTTGGCATAATACTCGTGATATTCAACGTGAGGGACATCAGCGACGGACATCTGATGCCTGGTGACCCTTCGACGCACCACGACCTCACGTATGATGTGCTCACGTTCAACCTGCAGATAGAGGAGGTGATAGTCGGGGAAGTATCGGAGCTTGCGGAGTTCGGATGCTTTGTAAGGCTAGGCCCTATAGACGGGCTTGTGCATCTCTCGCAGATAACCAGCGATTTCATAAATTACGACAGGAAGGGAGGGATTTTCGTCTCTAAGAACACGGGCAAAAGCCTAAAGAAGGGCGATGTGGTCTATGCGAAGGTCTCTTCGATAAGCCTCAAGAACAACATAAAGGACACCAAGATTGCGCTCACAATGAGGCCTGACGGCCTTGGAAAGCTGGAATGGATAAAGGAGCCTAGCAAGCCTAGGGAAGCGGGCGGGCGCAGGCCAAGAGGCGGCGGCCCTCGCGGAGGTCCTCGCGGAGGCAGGAGGAAGTGATATGAATGGAATCGGCGTGCAAAAACTGTAAGCTCATAATAGTGCAGGGCAGCATCTGCCCGCTTTGCGGCTCTACAAGCCTCACAACGAAGTGGAGCGGCCACATAATGATACTCAACGTAGAGAAATCCGAGGCCGCAAAGAAGCTGGGGATAAAGGTAAACGGCACCTACGCCATAAACATAAATGATTAGTCCCTATCCTTCTCCCTAAGGTACTCCTCCTCGAAATCTAGCTTTTCCACGTCGCCGAGGAACCTAAAGACAGCCTGTATGAAAGATGACTTGTTGACGAAATACTTGCTGCTGTCCTTCTTCGCCTTACCGTCCAGCGAGACCTTCACGGTCTTGCCGGCCATCTCGACCTTCGGCATCTCGATGCCGTTGTGCTCGGCAAGTGCGGCAACCTTGTCCTCCTGCTTCTCGAGCTTCTTCACCACCTTTATCTCGTAGACAAGCTTCTCGCCTGCAAGAGGGTGGTTCGCATCGACCACCACCCTGCCTGAATTGACGCTCTTTATAGTTGCGATCACTCCGTCTATGTTCACCTGGAGGCCCGGAACAGGGTCGACGTCCCTTTTCCTGAAGTCGTCAACCTTCATTATCGTCACAAGGTCGTCCCTCCTCTCCCCGAAGGCGTCAAGCGGCTCTATTTCAACTGTCTTCTGCTCGCCTACCGACATGGCCCTTACTGCGTCGTCAACGCCCTTTATCGCTGTGTTCTTGCCCACTATCACGAGCTCCGGGGCGTACCTTGCCTCCTCCCGACTTGCATCCTCCTTCTTCGCAACGCCCTCAAGCGTTGTGTAGACAAGCGATTTGTCATAAGCGCGCCTGGCACTGTAGTCTATTTCTATGAAGTCTCCCTCGTTAAAGCTCATGGTATCACTTTATATAAGTTATAAGGCTCATATAGGGTGTAAAAGGCTAAAAAGCTTGTGATTCGATGGACAGGAGGAAAATAATAGAGATACTCGGAGGTATACTTGTCGCTGCGATTTTCATATTCTCCGGGGTGTCCCTGGCCAACTACGGCGGCTCCTCCACTGCGAACGCCACGACCACGATAAATGCACAGACGGTCTTCGCTGTAGGCTACGCCAATGCAACCATAACTGGCTACTACCCTGCTATGACCGTAGACATAACGTGCAAGAACGCGACCCTCGTGAACAGCAGCATCTCCATCCTCTCAAACGCCCTGACAACGCTTGAGGGCAACAACTCCGTGAGCGACTTCTACAGCTCAAACAACAAGATATCCGTCAGCTCGGGCAACTCCAATTCGATACAGGTATACCACTATCTTTACGGGATGCTAAGCACTGACGCACTGAACTGCACGCGCTTCTCAGGGGGCGTATCAATAGAGCTGCCGCATAACATAACAATGAAGGTGCAGACCCAAAGCCTGAAAGTGTACATACCGACTAGCATGCGAGCCCACTCCTTAAACACCAACCTAACAATGAACCTCAGCGGCAAAATACCAGTGAAGGTCTCCGCGCTGCTCTACCTCAACGGCACGATATCCGGCCTCAATATTACAAAATCTTAAGGCGCTTAAAATGCCACTGGATGCCAAAGCACATGAGACCATAAGGAAGTACGCCATAAAGAACGCGCTGGAATACGGGAAGGCAAGAGACGACGCTGTCCTTAGCAAGGTAATCTCAAAGATGCCTGACCTCAAAAAGGACATGGCCCTGCTGAGAAAGTCTATACACGATGTGGTCTCCGATGTCAATTCCCTCGCTGGCGAAAAGCTCAGGCAGGAAGCAGAGAAATACTCAAAAGAGTTCGAGGAGGAGTACAAGGAGAAGGTCTCAAGGACCAGCGGCCCCAGCCTGGCAATAGAAGGAGCAAAGGTTGGCAGTTTCAAGACAAGATTCTCACCAGAGCCCAGCGGCTACATGCACATAGGCCATGCAAAGGCCGCTTTCCTGGAGCTCGAGCTCAGCGTCGCCTACAAGGGCAAGATAGCCCTGTATTTCGACGACACGAACCCCGAGAAGGAGAAACAGGAGTACGTAGAAGCCTTCAAGAAGGATTTAGAGTGGCTCGGCATAAAGTTCAGCGAAGAGTACTATGCCAGCGACCATATAGACGAGATGTACGGCTATGCCAGGAAGCTCATCTCGGCAGGCGGCGCCTACGTGTGCGACTGCAAGCCTGAGCAGCTCAAGGCCTCCCGCGAGAGCGGCATCGCATGCAAGCACAAGGGGCAGACGAAGGAGAAGAACCTCAAGGCCTGGGAAGAGATGCTTGGAAAGGCGACGGACAGCGATACCGTACTGCTGCTGAACGGCGACCTCAAGTCCCAGAACACCACGATGCGCGATCCAACCCTGTTCAGGGCAAAGGAGGCGAGGCACTATCGCCAGGGCGACAGGTACACGGTATGGCCGACATACAGCTTCAACACGCCCATAATGGATTCGGTAATGGGCATAACTGATGCCATAAGGAGCAAGGAATACGAGATGCGGGACGAGCTGTACTACAGGATACTTGACCTGCTCGAGCTTAGGAAACCAAGGATGCACAGCATCTCGAGGCTTGAGATATCCGGTAACATAACGTCAAAGAGAAAGCTCAACGAGCTGATAAGCGAGGGGCTTATCGAAGGATACGATGATCCAAGGCTTGTCACTATAGCAGGCATGAGGCATAGGGGAATAACTCCGCAGGCAATCAGGGAATTCGTGATAAGATTCGGCCTCAGCAAGGCCGAGAGCGTCTCCGACATGGACACGCTCCTCTCCTTCAACAGGAAGATCATAGAGAGGAATTCAAAGAGGCTGTTCTGCATAGAGGATCCAATATTAATGAAGGTCAGCAACATCCCGTCAAGTGCCCTCAAACTCGAGACGACACCGCATCCAACAGATGGGAAGGGCAACAGGAAATACGGGACAAACGGCAAATTCCTTATAAGCAGGTCCGATGCAGATAAGCTAAAGGAAGGCGAGAGGATCAAGCTTAAGGGCGCTTTTGATGTGAGGGTCACCAAGAACAGGAACGGAGTTGATGCCGACTACGAATCGGATTCTAAAGCGGAGAAGAAGATAGTATGGGTGCAGGAGGACGGCTCAGTCGACTGCAAGATAATGTACGTCGGGAACCTGCTCAACGGCGACGAATTCAACAGGGACAGCCTGAGAATAAGCGATGCAAAGATAGAGGGCTATTCAAGTTCGCTCAAGCGCGGCGACATAGTGCAGCTTGAGGCAAAAGGCTTCTTCAAATTTGACGGAGGGAAGGACAGCCTGCTGATATCTCTTTAAGCCAATTCATACTCCTCCTTTATCCTTTCGGCAACCGCGTTGCTGATGTCTACGGTCTTGGCCGCCTTGCACGGTATTGTGTTGGCGCCGAACACCATGTTCACCTTCGCGGCCTTCAGCCTTTTCTCCGCATCTCCTGACATGAGAAGATGCGCTGCGGCTGCGACCACGTTCTTTGCGCCCTTTGAGTATGCAAAGTCCGCGCATGTTATTATCGTGCCGCCTGTGGATATCATATCATCGACTATTATCACATCCATGCCATCCAGGTCTACGTCGGGCGCCTTCTTTATCCTGACCTTCCCGGTTACCAGGTCGCGCTCCTTGTCCAGGTAGTCGTGTCCGCAGCCCAGCGATTCTGCAGCGGCCTTTGCTATGGGCATGCTGGCCTTGTCCGGAGCCATGACAAAGGGCTTCGAGACCTCTCTCCTCACATGCGATATAATGTCAACGATCGGCTCGACAACATCGACCTCTCCCTTGAAATACCCGAGCGGCTCCATCTTGTGCGGCTGCACCGTCACTAGATAGCTTATTCCAACAGCGTTAAGCAGCGACATGACCGTCTTGATGCTTACAGATTCACCGTCCACGAAGCTCTTATTCTGCCTTGCAAAGGCAAGGTATGGTATGACTGCGCCTATCCTTTCTGCGCCCATGTCCCTCGCAAGGTCCGAAATGAGAAGAAGCTCGAATATGCGCCTGTCCTGCGGATAGTATGTCGACTGCACTATGATTACCGGTTCACCGCCAAGCCTGTGCGGCATGCGTATCTTGTACTCCCCATCGGGGAACTCGTGGATCTCCGGTACCATGTGCTTGGCACCGAGAATCTTGGCAAGCTTCGCGTCTATGCCATTACTCCCACTCCCCCCGATCACGAACACCATACCACCGTATTAGTCCGAATCTTCTCCAAAAGCCTATTTATACTTTTTCCGGTAGATATTAAAGTGGCGTTGCGGATGGATGAGCGCTCAATAAATTGGATAGACCACGCTGGTTTCCTGCTCAGGCAGAAGAGCCAGGTTCTTTACATAGACCCATTCAAGCTGAACAAGACAAAGGTCCATGCCGATACCATACTTATAACCCATCCTCATTCAGACCATCTCAGCCCCGATGACATCAGGAAGATAGCGGATTCTGGCACGAACATATACGTACCGAAGGATAGCGTCGACAAGATACCTGTGGGGAATGTCATAGGAGTGGAGCCAGACAGGAAATATACGGACCGCGGCTTTGAGTTCAGGACCGTGCCTGCATACAACAAGGCCCAGAACAGGATTCATTTCCACCCGAGGGAGAGCAAGTGGGTAGGCTATATCGTGACCTTCGGCGAAAAGAAGGTCTACCACGCTGGGGACACTGATTTCATAGACGAGATGAAAACGCTGAGCACGAATATCGCACTGCTTCCAATCGGCGGCACCTATGTCATGGAAGTGGATGAAGCCATAGACGCTGCGCATGCGATAGATTCGGAGAGCTACTCGCCAATTCACTACAGGCGCCTTCTCGGGCGCGAAGGGTCGAAGCTTGCAGAACAGAAGTTCCTTGCCAATGTAAAAGGAGCAAGGATACTGGAGCAGCTTGAGGACCCATCCTATTCATTTTAACGCTGCGGCTATGGACCCCGCAACGGCGAGTATCTCTTCTGGCTCCATTTCGAAAGGGCGCCTATCCCGTTGCCCGATTCCTTCCGCTAGCTCACGCAGCGAGGACTTTTCCATGCCCAGGTAGCTGTGAGAATCCACCAATGCATTGCGTACGGTCTTCTTCTTGTGCTGCATCAGGAGGCCGATTAGCTTCCGCTCCGCGTCGCTTATCCTAACCCTCTTAGGCTGCATGTATATGACAACCGAATCCACCTTCGGCACAGGCGTGAAGCAGCCCCTCGAAACATCCATTATCTTCACAATCCTGTAAAGAAGTGACGACATGACGCTTAGCCTGGAGTAGTCCCTGGTTCCCGGCTTGGCAAGCATGTGCTCAACGAACTCCTTCTGCAGGCAGAGCACAGCCTGAAGGTTCTTCCTCTCAAGCCAGTCTATCACGCTGCTGGAGATGTTATACGGTATGTTTGATATCACTATATCGACCTTGCCTACGTCCATGTCGCTGTCGCCCAGCTCAAGGAAATCGCCCTCGATGAGCCTGAGCTTCCCCGATCTTATCCTTGCCCTGAGCAGCTTGCACAGCACCCTGTCCTTCTCCACGGCTATGACCTCCTTGGCATTCTGGCACAGCAGCTCGGTAAGTATCCCGTGCCCCGGCCCTATCTCAAGGACGGTCTTGTTGCCCGCATGCGCGGCCTCCGCTGACGCCACATCCTTGTTATGGAGGAATACCTGTCCAAGGCTCTTCTTGGGCCTAAGCCCGCCGATAGGTCCTGTTGACACTGATATCACGGTTTCAATGTGATATACCTCTCCCTACAAAACTTTATATAATAAAATGAGATAGTATAGCAATGCCCGGTATTAAACTCCAGTCGGCTCTGGAGTTCCTGACAACGTACAGCTTCATGTTCATAATAATAGCAATCGCGATAGTGCTTGTCGTTGTACTTGCGTCGAGCGCAAGAACTTACGTGCCCCCTGAATGCCAGAGCTTCGGCGGCCTCACGTGCGAGAGCGACGTGTTCACCTCCAATTACGTCACCGGCAACTCAATACTGGTCTTCACCCTTTCGAACGCGCAGAGTGCGCCGATAAACATAAGCTACATAAAGGCCACGGCGAACGGCAAGACTGCGCTAGGCTCATGCGTCTCGACCTTCGTGATTCCCGGGACCAACGTCACCTGCATAATCAAATTCGTTGGTTTCACTCTGCCGCTCGGCAGTGCGATAAGCGGTTCATACACCGTGAATGGATTCTTCTGCAATTCGGGGATCGTCAACCTGACAGTGAATGGCTGCACCTACTCCCCTGTAATCTACATAGGCAGTTTCAACACCCAGACAATACCCTCCCCAATAATATTTGACTTCGGCGGTGACGAGTTCCAGCATAATGTCACGCTGGTCCCGAACTCGGACCTGTACCTCTGCGGCGTCTCGACCGTCGACTATCCCGGGCTCTACGCATTCAGTTGGAGCGTGGACAGCATGAGCGGGCCATTTGTACTGGGCAATGGCACAAGGACCTGGCAGTCATCTATAGGGCACCAG
>JAGWHJ010000005.1 GCA_028866835.1 Microcaldota archaeon
AAAAACTGAAACAGTATCTCTAATAAATAGGGACCAGTGTAAAAGGGACTTTACAATTGGTTATCTGCGTGGATTAGTAGATACTGATGGTTATTTGGATTTTAAAGATAGGGCAATAAAATATTGTACAGTATCTAAAGACTCGGCGAAGGACATAGAATCCTTGCTCTGGAGATTAGGAATAAGGAATAAAACTTATATTTATAATGATAAAAGAGGCAATAGAAAAACAACTTTTAGAGTCACGGTAACCAGAGATTTTGAAAAATTTGTCAATATTATTAAGCCTTTTCATTTCAATTATATTGATGCTCTGGTCGTCTAGTGGTTAGGATGCGAGCCTGTCAACACACGTATTTGTGTGGCAGGGCGCTTGCGAGCTATTTGGAACTTGTTCTACTTAGCCAAGAAACCCGGGTCCGACTCCCGGCCAGAGCGTCATTCACTAGTTTACATCTATTACTTTCAGGGCGCCCGTACCGGCCGATAGGAAGATTGCAGCTTCTCGGTACATTTTCATCTGATATAAGTGACCGGGCTTGTGAATGAAGGATTTGCTGGGCATGAGCCGCTCTGGTACTCTATCTTCAGGGTGTTGCTGTTTATGAGCTGGACTACGAAGTGGCCTCCGCTGAGGGGCGATATCCCGTATGACGTGTTGGTGTTGTCTGGGTAGTAGCAGTACGCATGGCCGTCCGCGGTCACCTGCGACGGCTCCCTGTTGACGTATCCGCTATTCATGGGCGTGAATGCGCTCATGCTGGCCTGGGCCACGGTGCCGCCGAACGAGATCGTGCCTATCGAAGGATTCTCGAACCAGTGCGCTATCGAGAGCTGGTCGCTCCACACGGCCTGCCCTGATGCGGAGCTCCCGTTCAGGTACCAGTTGCCTTGTATTGTGCCGGCGAGGTCCTGCATGTCGGTGCCGCACCATGGGTAACCGTTGGGCCCTTTCTGGGTGTCGTTCATCTTCGGATAGAGGACGCTCTGCATCGAAGCGTTGTAGTAGTTTACGAAGCATATTGCATTTATGGGCCTGCCGAAGTCGTTGTACTGCCTGGTCGGGTCTATGAATGCAGGCGTTGGCGTGCGCAGGTCGTATCCGCCGAAATCGAATCCGAGTATGTTTGTGTTAGGGCCTCCCGCAGCGCCTAGCACCTCCCCCGCCTTGGCCATGTAATCGAAAGTGTATGTGCATGTCTTTGACGTCCCTGCGGACTGCTGGGAGGTCTGGCAGAAGGCATTCTTGCTGGCATTGACAACCTGCTTCTGCAGGGCGCTGGACAGCGTGGCCACGTGGCCGTAGTAGAATACCAGCTGGCGGCACGGGGCGAAGTATATCGCAGAATCGGTGAATTTCTCGCCGTTGATGGTTGAGTTCTGCGTAACTATCTGGAGTATGTGGACGTTGCCGGGGGCGTAGACCGTGGCTGCGATGGATTGGCTGTTGACGAGACCTACGCCTTCGTGGTCGGACGGTATTGGGTGGCCCCCTGCAGGGTTTAGGCTTCCCAGAGGGGTTATGTATGCCATAGAGCTTAGATTGGTGGGCAGCGCGGTCAGATACGTCTGGTTTTGGCATGCCATAAGGAGTGACGCTATGCTGCCCTCCGAAGTCTGGTTGCCTGTAGAGTTGCCGGTCTGGTTTCCGTAGCCATGCTGATTGCCCTGCTGGTTAGATTGGTTGCCCTCCTGCGCGCTTGCGGCGCTGGAGAATCCAGAGGCTACGTAATAGGACATGTTAATCGTTGCCCAGCCCTGCGACGGGCTGCCGGAGTTGTCATGTATCTGGTAGACGAGAAGGTACGGGCCGCTGCCCTGGCCGAAGCCGGTGTACTGCTGTTCGCCCATGGCCCTCAGCGTTGAGTGGCCGGAGTTGTCTGAGACGTTTAGCAACGCGATGGCATTGCCGGAAGTGGCGTTCACGCTTACTAAGCGTATGTTGAACTGCTGCATGAGCATTGTGGACTGGCCTACGTAGAGCTTATGGTAGACGGGTGCCTGGCTTGCAGGCACACTGGTGTTGGAGGTATGCTGGGATGATGAACCGTTGCTGCCCTGTCCCGAAAAGCCGCATGCGGACGGGTTGCTCTGGCAGTAGCTCTGGCACTGCGAAGCGGAGATCCCAGCCTTCGCGCAGTCGGCAAGGGCGGATTGGATCATAGAGCTGTTGGCACTGGAGCCGATCGCCGAACTGTTGACATTGGAACTTATGGAACTGGTGCTGTTCAGGCTGGCCCTGCTGGTTGGCGGGATTGCAGCATTGCCCGGATTTTGGTAAAAATAGAAGCCTGCGCCGAGTACAATAACCGCCGCTAACGCGATTGCGCCGAGTACAAGCTTATTCATGACTAATACTTAGGTATAAACATTTTAAACATTGTGTTTTGCGAAAGGCAAGGGAGGTTCCGGGCTCGTTTGCAGGAAAGGGTAGTGTTTTTAGTATTTATCTTGGTAAATAGTAGGCAGTGAGGCTATCATTCGGTGGAAAAATGACCTACAAGGCGTACCTTGACAACATAAAAGCGCAGACAGGCAAGGATGCAGAGTACTACAGGGCCGAAGCGAAGAAGAAGGGCCTGACAAAGTACAGCGAATTGCTTTCGTGGTTGAAGAATGACTGCGGGCTTGGGCACGGCCATGCTAATGCAGTCATCCTCTACATTCAAAAGCCGGAGCTGGCCAAGAAGAAGATACAGGAAGACGAAAGGAATGAGAAAGGGAGGAAGTGAGCTGTTCCTATTTCCCGAGCAGCCTGAGGTATCTTGTGTCATCGAAATACAGTGCTGCTGCTATTACCAGGACCGCGAGGTCCCTTATCACCAGGTCCGTGAATTGGAACTGCGTGACGAGATCAGCAACAATTGTCAGCATCACGATAACGCACAGCAAGGCGGCAATCCTAAGGTAGATGCCGAACAGAACAGCAGCTCCGAGTACCACAAGGAGTATGCCGTGCAGCAGCGTGAAGGTGTTTGAATTGAGGTATGCGTTGAAGAACGTCGGGACGTAATAGGACCAGTACGAAGGCTGAACTATCTCCCATACGCCAATGCCTATGAAGATTGTCGCAAGGCTAAGCCTTGTCAGCAGATGGCGTATGTTTTGATTGTTGAGCCTCATCATACCATTCTTGCAGCAGAATCCTTGCCATCGGGCAGACTAGGCCTCAGCCCCAGCTGCTGCCGCCGACTGATGTGGTGGGGCTGCTTGAGATTGTCGTGGAATGGTTCGACATCGCGGTTGTCTGCGAAGAGTTGGCTGGAGGTGTCGTTGTCGAGATGGTGCTTGCCGCAGACGTGGTTGAGATGGTCTGGTTGGGTATGGACAGCGTCGGGAAGGTCAGGACGAACCATGTGCCGCTGGCTCCCTCTCCGCTGACCTCTCCAGGGGCCTTGTCCTTCACGTACGTGTATAGAGGCCAGCCCCGGTATGTCAGCTGCTTTGAGCCGTCGGTCCTGTTTATGGTGCCGAACAATGATGCATTGAGCCCCGAGGCTACAGTAAGATCGGTCGCATAGAATGCAGGCCAGTACGTTGCGCAGGTGCCATAGCACGCGCTCTTCCCGCTGTTAGGCGTATCGCTTGTGTACAGGTAAAGCGTAAATCCGCTGGCGTTTGTCAGGTACTTGCCAAGCGTGGCGTTGTCGCCAAGGTTGACCGCATAGTGCACCATGGCCTCCGTAGTCTGTGGCGCGGACGTGACTGCCGTAGTGGTCCCGTTCTGGGCGGACTTGCCTCCGTTGCTTGTCAGCACATAGGCTCCGCCTATTATCACTAATGCAACTACCACTATCCCGATGATTATAGCCGGATTCATAATAACCAGTTATAATCTGCAATGAAAGTATATAAAGCATGCCGAAAAAGCCTGCAGCTCACTGCTTGCCCTCATTGCTTTTCAGCAGGCGCGCAACGGGGACATCCATGACCCTGTTCCTGATGAGTGCGTACGCTGCTGAAGTGAACACCCACATTCCTATCGCAGAACTTGCTATGAACTCGTATTTGGCGGGTATGTCGTGCTTCTGCAGATACCCGGTGACGACTGCGCCTAGTGCGGTTGCGGCAGCGGCCAGTGTAAGCCCCCCAGAGACCCTCGATCCGTTCGCTGCCATGGCTGCCCCCATGACGCCTATGGAGCTTGGGGCGACTAGAAAATAAGCGCCTGCAGAAAGGTCGTGCACGGTGCTGGGATAATGGGTCATGCCTGCTATGCACACCCCTGCGCTTGCCAGGCCAAGCCCAGCCACGCCTACCGTATAGACCTTGGAATTGGGAAACGATTCCCTCAACCCGTACAGGTATGTCGAGCTGAGGCCTGCCGCGGTCAAGCCTACCCTAAGCAGCGGCGCATGCGGCCCGTTCAGGAGCGAGCTTATTGTCTGCGTGTTCCAGTTGAAACCAGCATCCGATCTTATCGCTCCGAGCGTGCCGGCGAGAGCTGCGGCAGGAGCCGCGAGGCCTCCGGCAACAAGGCTGGTCTTCTCAGCAGGGTTCAAGCCCGAATAGTATGCGCCTGTGGCCTTAGTGGTGCTCCTTCTTGCAGCCTTCAGGCCTCCTCTTGCATCACCTTCACGCTGGATCCCGTTCAGCATCCTCTTTGCGCTCCTTGCGTCCGCCTCGATCTGCGGAACGCCCCTCTTTGCCGCCCTCCGCCTATCGAAATTCATCTGCATAGATGTTCCCCAATTACATAATCAGCCGATTTTTGATATATAAATGGTGCTATTAGGCATAGAGCAAGTCGTTGCTCTTCTTGAATACGAACGACCTTGCGAGCGCGAAGAGAAGGAACGCCTCGGCGGTGAATGAGATGTACCCAAGATATCCGGGCAGCGGCATCTCGAACAGCCTCATCCCGGACGAGAAGACGGGTATCGCATAGAGCCATTTCGGATATGCCATGTAGTTCCAGAATTCGTAGAAGAATCCGGTCGCAAGGCCGGCTAATACCGTCTGCACGAACAGGCTCTTCCTTCCTGCGCAGATCATATTGACGAAACTCGGCCTTCCGATAAGGTAGTTCAGCGGATCGAGGAGTAGGAAGAGGCCGAACCAGACAAACGCGTACGCAGCGGTAGGCAACAGCAACGGCAGAACCGTTGCTAACGCGCCGAACGCCACAAGCAGCTTGATGATATTGCGGTACATTCCCTCCTTTATCCTGCTCCCCTTGGCAGAAAGCCTCTTCCTGACGTCGAACCTCCTGCCTATCCCAAGCACCTTGAGGAGCGAGAGCGTCTCCATGAACGATGGCACTATGACGGCGAAGTCCACGAAGTGCACGTACCACACGTAGTTGACGTAGTGCCAGCTCATCGTGAAGACGTTGTAGACCTCGAATACCGACCAGACGGGTATCGAAAGGAGCGCCATGAACAGCATCTCCCCTGGATACGCGGATATCAGCGACCTTCTCGCTATTGCGTAAACTAGGCTGTCGACAAAGAGGATGAACCCGGTCCATACGATAGGGATGTACCATGTGGCGAACGGCTGTATGACTGCGAAGAAGTTCACCTGCGCGAATGCCAAAAGCGCTATGCCTAGATAACCGTACCATCTGAGCATCGATCCCCCTCGGTCAGCAATGATTATGCTGCGCCAGAATTTTTATTACTTGCCAGGAGGAGTTACCTGAACCTTATTGAATCGAGGTCCATCGGCGCCCTCGTCTCTATGCGCATCTGGTTGGATATGGTCCTTGCGAGGTCCTCGCACTTCGATTCCTCGCCGTGCATCGTGAAGACCTTCCTCGCGTAGGGCTTGAGGTTCCTTACGAAATCCATGAGCTGCCTCCTGTCGCTGTGGCCCGAGAATCCCTCGACGGTGCGCACCTGCATGTTGATCTTTATCTGCTGGAGCTTGCCGTCCTCGCCTGGCAGGGCTATCTCGCTGAGCTTGTTCTGCACCCTCCTTCCCATCGAGCTCACGCTGTTGTATCCTACGAAGATTATCATGTTCTTGGGATCCTCTGCGAGCGCCTTGAAGTATTCCAGGCTCACTCCTCCGTTGAGCATTCCGCCGCTTGCGAGTATGACGGAAGGCCCCTTGTCGAGTATCTCGCTCCTCTCCCCCTTCGCAACCTCGAAGATCTCGCTCTCGAAAGGAGAGTTGTTGCTCAGTATCCTCTGCTGTATGCTCGACTTCAGGTACTCCGGATACGCGGTGTGTATCGCGCTCGCCTCAAGTATCATCCCGTCAAGGTAGATCGGGACATCGAGCTTGTAAGCGGGATTGTTCGTTATGTAGCTCTCGAGCACCAGCTGCAGCTCCTGGCTCCTGCCTACCGCGAAGAGCGGTATCAGGACCTTGCCTCCGTTGGTGACCGTGCTCTTTATGCAGTCCATGAGCTCCACTTCCGACTGCTTCCTGTTCTGCGTTATGTCATTAGGACCGCCGTACGTGCTCTCTATGAAAAGCGTGTCTATCCTCGGATACCTTGTGTCCGCCTCGTCGAGCAGCCTTGTGAAGCCGTACTTCATGTCCCCGGTGCTGACTATGTTGTAGAGTCCCTCGCCGATGTGCAGGTGCACCGTGCCGCTACCGAGGATGTGGCCTGCGTTGTGGTACGTGAGCTTTATCTCATCCGTAACGTTCGTCACCTCGCCGTAGTCCCTGGTTATCGTGTGCATGAGCATCGACTTTATGTCCTTCTCGCCGTAGAGCGGCGAGCCGCCGAGCTTGTTTACCAGCTTGACGTAATCGTATAGAAGGAGCGCTGCCAGGTCCCTTGATGGCGGCGTGCAGTAAACCGGGCCCGTGTACCCGAACTTGAAGAGGTAGGGCACGAAGCCCATGTGGTCCATGTGCGCGTGCGTGAGTATGACTGCATCGAGGTCGTTGAGCGAGATGTTCATGTTGTCAAGATACGGATAGGCCTTGTTCTCGCCTCCGGCCTGTACGGCATCAGCGCCCCTTATACCTGGCTCGGGGGCTATCCCGCAGTCGATGAGTATCTTCGAGTGGTTAGTCTCTATGAGAAGGCTGCTCCTCCCCACTTCCCTGAATCCGCCGAGGGCCGTTGCCTTTATCCACTCGCTCTTCATGAGCGGCCTGTTGATCTTCCTGCCCATCGTGCCGAGGAACTTCTTCCTGAACGTGCTCTCCTTGTACATGAGCTGCCTGACGCCCTTTATGACGTCGCTGTTCATCGTGGGTGTCCTTAGTATTATCGGGACCCAGTTGGTCTCGCTTATTATCCTTATCAGAGTTGATCCGCCCTTGCCTATGACAAGGCCCGGCTTGAGGGCCTCTATGAAGACCTCGCAGAACTCTGGCACGAACCTTATGCCCTCGGCAGTAACGCCGGCGTCTGCTGGCGTGGCCTCCTTGATCTTCTTGACCGCCTCGTCAGGATCCATGAGCTTTGATGGGTTGCTCCTGACGATGAGCCTCTTCTTCACAGCCGCGGACGTGTTCTTTATTATGTTCTCGTCCTTGTATACGTAGGCCACATTGTCGACGTAGACCGCTATGTCGGGGCCCTCGAACTCGACGTTTACAGAACCGGCCTCTGCCGGCATCAGGGATCTGACCTTCTCTAGTATCTCTTTGTTATACTCTTCCTCAGCCACTTATATCACAGAATTACGCGATGTTTAACTCCCGATCAGCAAAATTCACTGAAAGTTCACTTCAAAAGCTTATCCATCTCTTCCTTTCCATACTCTTTGAAGCCCTTCTTTGTTATCGCCACCAATCTTGTTGCGTCGCCGGTGGCGGAATCCCTCTTCATTGCTATCTTGAGGGCCTTGAGCACGTGCTTTGCGGCTTCCTGGGTCGGCATAGACGGGTCGTATATGCCCTCTATATACCCGAGTGCTGTCAGCGAGCCGCTTCCTGTAGCAGTGAACTTGGCTTCCTTGGTGTATCCGCCAACGGGATCTATGTTGTAGATCTCCTGCGCGCCGCGGTTTATCCCACCAAGCACAAGCTGGACAAGGAATGGGAAGCCCTTGTTCTCCTGAAGTATTATTGATAGTATAGATGTTGCAGAGGTTGGCGTGAGCGTCTTGCCCTCCTCCATCCTGTAGAGCTCGTTCTGCAGTCTTATCAGCTTGACAAGGTACTCTGCGTCACCTACGCCTCCTGCGATCGTCATGCCGAGGTTGTCGTTTATCTTGTATATCTTCACTGCCTCTGAGCTGGCTATGAACGTGTCCATGGTAGCCCTTGAATCTGAGCCCATGATAACGCCATCGCTACAGACAAGCCCTATTGTTGTAGTTCCCTTTTTGACTGCTTCGTAGAACTCTCTATCTACCATTTTTATCACATACGATTAGAACTAACAGGAAAAATAAACTATATTATAAGAGTACCATTACCTATAAAAGGCTTGCTGTTGTCAAGCGCCTCGGCATAGGCAAAGTCCTTGTGCAACGATGTTATCTTTACCTTGTAGGTCTTCCCTATCCGCGCCCGGTTGTTTCGCAGGTACACGATCATGTTGCTGATCCTGCCCATGCCATCACCCTGTGGCGCCCTCGCCGAGATGCGCAGGTCATATAGTCCGCCCTCTATTAGTTGTTTGTATTCTTCCATCTCACTTACCCTCTACCAGTTACCCAATTCTTACTATGAGCCGCGCATATATAAACATTACCTACGAAATCGGTTTGTAGAACCTTATTTCTCTAGGAAAAAACATGGATGGGGAAGTCGAGACCGTGGGCGTCACCGCGGCAAAGAGGCTGTATCCTTTGCTGATAGGCCAGACGCTCGCGATAGTCTTCACTGCGCTGGTGCTCATAACGGTCGCAAGGCTCCTTACCCCGGGGCCTTACGGCTTGTATTCGTTCGCATTCGGATACCAGGCGTTCATTGACGGGGTTTCGGCGTGGGGCATCGGCATCTATCTCGCGAGGGAGCTGTCGACGCACAGCTACAAGAAGGACTTCGACAGCATAATCAGCACGATAATGTCCGGATTCGCCCTGGTTATCCCGCTCGCAATCATACTGACGGTCATAGGCGTTGCCTTGAGCGGATACGTGGCTAACGCGTGGTTTCCGGGAGTTGGCGTGAGCCAGTTCTCCCTCCAGGCGGTATCGCTGATAACGTTCTTCATAGTGCTCCAGGGGTCCACGAACCAGGCGCTCATAGGGCTGAAGAAGAGCAGCTACTACGCCTTCTCCAGCGTCCTGACGGACATAATGCAGCTTCTCTTCGTGATCATACTGCTCGAGAACGGGTACGGGGTCAACGGAGCCATAATTGGCATGCTTCTCGGGCTCGCCATAGGAACCATGATATCGGTCTACTTCCTTTACATCGCGATCTCGAAGTACGGAAAATTCAGGTTCGAGATGCCGACTAGGAAGGGGATAATGGGCGCATGGAACTTCTCCCTTCCTATCGCAGCGAACAACTTCCTGAACAACGGCATGCAGAACTTCGGCATACTCCTGCTGGGCCTCTTCGTTGCCACATCGATGATAGGAAACTACGGTGCGGCCTTGAAAGGATTGAGCCTCCTTGCCCTTGTCTATGGAACAGTGAGCGCCGTGCAGATACCCACCTTCAGCGATGTGACTCAGGCTACCAAGACCGAGAAGCTCAACAACACCTACAACAAGGTGATACTCTACTCTCTGCTCGTCACCGTTCCTATTCTTGTGTACATAACGGTATTCTCCGCGCCGGGGCTTTACCTCATGGTGTCCGGCGCGTACGCCACCGCGCCGCTGTTCCTCTCGCTCATAGCAATAGGGTCATTGCTCAACCTTTTCGGCGTGTATGTGGGCCAGCTGCTGATATCGAAAGGCCACACGAAGGCCGTGCTCATGTACAACCTCTACTCGACGGTGATAGAGGCGCTGGCCCTTGTAGTTCTCGTGTACATCATGCCGGGCGACCAGCTCAAGGTCGTCGGGGCGATAATCGCGAGCTTCTTCATGGGCAACATAGCAATGACCTTCTTCTTCGTCAGGGGTGCGAAGAGGCTCTTCATGATACGCTTCGAGTACGCAAGGATGGCGAGGCTGTACACAGCGGGCATAATACTCGGGATACTGCTCCTGCTCTGGTACGTCACAAGCGGATTCCTTGCCGGTGCGATAGGCAGCATAGCGCTCGCGGTGCTGCAGCTTTTAGTAGGTGCCGTGCTCACCGCGGTCCTGTTCCCGATACTGCTAGCCCTCATGAAGGTTATAAGCAAGGAGGACGTGCAGAACATAAAGAAGATAACGAAGAACATGTACGGCGTAGGCCGCGTATCGGAACTGATACTCGAGTATGCATCGCACTTCGTGCGGCTCGAGGACGTGCCTAGCGCTTGAACTTCAGCGCTTCCTGCACCAGCCCAATGAACGGCGGGCTCGGGACCTCCAGCCTGGACTTCAGTTCCGGATGGGCCTGCATGCCAATGCCGAAACCAGTGGTCCACTCGATGGCCTCGACAAGCCTCCTGTCGGGGGTTACCGCCGATATCCTAAGCCCCTTGCCCTGAAGCAGCTTCCTGTAGCTGTTGTTGAACTCGTACCTGTGCCTGTGCCTCTCAGAGATGCTGCTCTTCCCGTAGAGCTTGTAAGCAATGGATTCCTTGTCGGTGATAATGCATCTCTGCGAGCCTAGCCGCATCGTGCCGCCCTTCTGCTTTATGCCCCGCTGCGATTCTATAAGGTCTATCACCTTGTGCCTGCTTCCCGGATCGAACTCCGATGAGTTCGCGTCCTTCAGGCCGCACACGTTCCTGGCGTACTCCACGGTCATCAGCTGCATGCCCAGGCATATTCCAAGGTACGGCATGCCGCTCTCGCGCGCATACCTCGCGGCGTTTATCATCCCTTCGGTTCCGCGCAGCCCGAAGCCGCCGGTCACGACCATGCCGCTTATCCCGTTGAACTCCTCCGAAAGATCATCTTTCTCGAGGCTTGACGATTCCACCCACTTTATGTTTATCCTGGTATCAGCCGCGGAGCCGGCGTGTATCAGCGCCTCCTTCACGCTGGCGTAGGAATCCTTCAGAGTGGTGTACTTGCCGACTATGGCGATGTTCGCCGAATGCCTCGGCTTTATTATCTTCGCAACCTTGTCCTTCCATACGGCGAGCTTCACTCTGTCGATGGGCTTTTCCCTGAGCCCGAGATCCTTTATGAGCATCCGGTCGAATCCCTGCTCCATCAGGTGGAGCGGCAGGTTGTAAAGTGTGGGCTGATCGGAATCGTCCACTATCCTGTCGATGCCGACATTCCCGAAAAGGCTCAGCTTCTCCTTGGTCTTCTCGAGGAGCTTTGTCGGCGACCTGCACAGTATGTAATTCGGGACTATTCCAGCCTGCAGAAGGAGCCTGAAGCCTATCTGCGCGGGCTTCGTCTTCTGCTCCCCTACGGCGTCTATCGTCGGTACGTACGTGAGGTTGACAAATACAGTCTTGTGCTTCAGCGAGAACTGCCGCATAGCCTCTATGAAATAGCTGTTCTCTATGTCGCCAACCGTGCCGCCGACCTCTATGACCATCACGTCCGGCTTCTTGCTCTCTGCAATGCGCTCTATCTTGCCTATTATCTCATTGGTGAGGTGCGGTATCATCTGCACGTCCTCGCCAAGGTAGTCGCCACGACGCTCCTTCGTTGTTATTATAGAGAAGAGCTTGCCTCCGGTTATCGAGAGGTCGCCGGTCAGGTCCTTGTTCAGGAACCGCTCGTAGATGCCGAAATCCATGTCCACTTCGCTTTTGTCATCAAGGACGAAGACCTCGCCGTGCCTGTACGGGTTCATCGTGCCGCAGTCGTAGTTTAGGTAGCCGTCGAATTTTATCGGAAAGACGCGGAAACCGTAGAAATCGAGAATCCTCAGTATCGATGATGTTGCAACCCCCTTTCCCAATCCGCTCATCAGTGTGCCTAAGACAACAACGTACTTAGTAGGCATGAAGTATCTACAATTGGAAAGGCTTTAAATGTTTCTTGCGGCCGATTGGCCGGAAAGTAAAGACATTGTGACATCCTCCAACGACTGAAGGCCGTTGGCTTCCAATGGTGGCTTTTTGATTGGTCATCTTGAACCACCAAATATAGTTCCTCGTTCAGCGGCATCCGCCTTCATGTGCGAAGGTCTTACGTTGTCTCCAGAGGCGTTACTTCCCGAATGCCCTTCGGTAGCTCTTTTGAGTATATTTACACTTGCGTTCAAGTCCCTGTCCTTTGACATTCCGCAAATTTCACAGTTGAATGTCCTTTCCGACAATGGCATATCTTGAACGTTTCCGCATTCACTGCATGTCTTTGATGTGTTCTGGGGGTTCACTCCGACTGCCACGCAACCAGCGCTTTCAGCCTTGTATTGCAGCAGCTGTGTGAAATTGCCCCATGAGGATTCGCTGATGGATTTTGCAAGATGATGATTTTTCATCATGTTTGCGACTTTGAGTTCCTCGTATGCGATGAATGAGTATGAATTGACCAGGGTGTAAGAAAGTTTATGGAGGCAATCTTCCCTGATTCTGGATATATGTTCTGCATGTCTTGAGAATCTGAGGACTGCCTTCTTCCTGTTCTGTGAACCTTTCTTCGAGCGTGATATTCCCTGTTGCAGGCGTTTCAAGGAATTGCGCTCTTTTGTGATTTTTATATTATGTAAAATGTTACCGTCCGAGAGAGTTGCATAATTGGCAATTCCTAAATCAATCCCGATAGCGGGATTTCCATTTGTGAAAGGGACTATATCCTCTTTCTCCGCTGATATTGTGATGTACCATTCCCCTGATTTGGTCTTTTTTATTGAAAGTGTCTTTGCCTTGCCTTCAATCTCCCTGTGATTTACGAAATTTACCTTTCCTATCTTTGAAAGTTCAATTCTCTTCTTTTCTATTTTAAATCCTGATTGAGGGTATGTCAATGACGATACGAAAGACCTGAAGCGGGGAAATCCTACCTTTAGCCTCTTTCCATTCCTTTTTTCTTTTGCTCTCCTGAAGAAATTCTTGTATGCCTTTGACAACCTATCTGGGACGTTCTGCAAGACTTGGGAATATACTTCATTATACTCTGGGTGTTCTTTCTTGAACTTCGTGACCCATTTTATCATGTCATACTTTGTAAAGGTCTTTCCCGTATCCCTGAAGTGTTCCTTTGCCTTTTCAAGAAGATGGTTGTAGAGTTCCCTGCATAGAAGCATCTGCCGGTTAAGAACAGACTTTTGCTCCTTTGAAGGATACGCCCTAAATTTGTATGTTTTTTTCAAGATGACCACAGTTATTGCGCCATCAATATTTATATTTATACATGTTTTGTTGTTGCATTCGCTTTCGTCCCGCCTCTAAAGGTGGGATTTCCCCCCTATGAATATATAAAAATCTTCTTAATAATATACTAAACCAGGTGTATCGATGCTGGAGATTGATGCAGGCTCAGAGGCGCCGAAGAAGGTGAACGCGCTGATAGAGATACCGAAGGGCAGCAACATCAAGTACGAATACGACGAGAAACTGGGCGCAATAAGGGTGGACAGGATATTGCACACTGCGATGTTCTTTCCATACAATTACGGCTTTGTAGCAGGCACGCTCGGGGAGGACGGTGATCCGCTCGACATACTCGTTGTGAGCTCGGCGGCTTTCTTCCCTAACACGGTCGTCGTGGCAAGGCCAATAGGCATGGTGCGGATGAAGGACGAGGAAGGAGTGGACAACAAGATAGTGGCAGTGCCGTTGCCGAAGGTCGACCCAGAATACGCGAACGTGAATGACATAGAGGATCTGAGCCAGCATACAAGGGACATGATAGTCCATTTCCTTTCCTACTACAAGGCCCTTGAGCCGGGCAAATGGGTCAAGCTGGATGGCTGGGACGACGTGAAGAAGGCGCAGCAGTGCATAAACGATGCAATAAGCAGGAGAAAGAAGAAGTGACTATCGCACCTCCTTCGCGGAGAACGACCCCGCGGGCAGATGCTGCATAATGTAATCAAGGTCCGGATACCTGAGCGCCTTTGAGATAAGCTTCGCTGCATCGGACTTCTTTACCTTGCCGGGCCTCAGCAGCATGTAGCGGCTTATGTTGAGCTCATTGCAGGTCTTCAGCGGCGCGAAATTTATCCCTATTGCATCAGGTATGATCTTTACCTCTGGTATGAACTTGACGGGCCTTGCCTGTAGGCCTATCGTGGTTTCGTTCATGAAAACGGCGAGCTCCAGTGCCATGCCCTTGAACCATTCCCTCTCCCCTTCGAGAAGGAAGCTGCCCGTGCCGAGAGAGCCTTTCTCCTTCGACTTGCTGACCTGCGGCCTCTTCAGAGAGTAGACGTTAACCGTGGAGGCGCCGTCCTCCCATGCGCTCGAGAATATGCCGGCGAACTGCGCCGCCTCCTCCCTTACGCCCTGGGATGCCTTCACGCCGTCCTTCAGTATCACAACCGACGCGCCGAATATGTCGGCGTGGAAGAAGAGGTCGTTGTCGTCGAAGTGCTTGGAGTTAATCAGCTCATTCTGCTGTGCGCTCCTTCCGCCGATGCATAGCATGCCGTTGCTCGCGAAGAACCAGTTGAACTTCTCGTACCACTTCTTCTCCTCCACGTGCCTTATCCGCTTCTCATCGCGCTTCTTGCCCTCTATCTCCTTCCTTTTTCTCTCTAGGTCCAGTATCGCCTGCTCGGCGCCCTCTGCCTTGCGCCTCGCCCTCTTCGACCTCTCGAAATACTCCTCTGCATTCTGCTGCGCAGACTTTGTGTAATCGATTTTAAGCTCCATGTAGCAGAACTCAGGTTATGAAAGCGACTATCTGCGAGATCACGAAGCCAAGTATCCCAAGTATCAGTATGCCGACAAGCACGATCTTGAGGGTCCTCTTGAACGTGTCCATTCCCGGCTTGTAGCTCACGGCCATTATGTGGCGCGTGCTCTCGAAGAACTCCCTTATAGCAATCATAGGATTCTGCATGGAAAGACCAGCTAGTGCTTCTCTTCCTCGAAGATCTCGTCGAGGTCTATGTCCTTGTTGTCCTCTATCTTCTTCTTTATGCCGTTCTCGGTATAGTCTGCAAACTCCACGCCGCTGAGCACGACCATGACCTTGAGAGAGGATTTCTGGAGCTTCGGCTCTATCCTCGCGCCCCATTTGAGCATCGAATCGGCGCTTATCCTGCTGGAGACGTTCTGGAAGATGCTCTCCGCCTCGCGCAGCGTCAGGTCGTCCCCTCCGACTATGTTCACGAGCGCCTTCTTCGCCGTGGAGATGTCAACGTCGAGAAGCGGGCTCCTCAGGGTGTTGTCTATCGCGACAGTCGCCCTGTCAGTGGTCTGTGTCGCATTGGCCTCGCCCATTCCTATGACCGCATAGCCTGAATCCTTCAGCACGCTCCTGAGATCCGCGAAGTCCAAGTTCACCATCCCGGGCTTGGTCACCATCTCGACTATGCCCTTCGTTGCGTTGGCAAGTATCTCGTCGCTTATCTTGAATGCCATGTTTAGCGGCAGGTCAGGTGCGACAGAAAGCAGCTTGTCGTTCGGTATGATTATGGTAGTATCGGTTGAGCGCCTGAGCCTCGCAAGGCCTTCCAGCGCGTTCCTCATCCTTATCCTGCCTTCGCTTGCGAACGGGAGAGTGACAATTGCAACGGTGAGAGCGCCGAGCTCCTTCGCCTCGTGCGCTATGATAGGCGCAGATCCCGTCCCCGTGCCTCCTCCGAGGCCGCACGTCACGAAAACTAGCTGCGCGTCTGCGAGTATGTGCCTTATGTCCTCCTTGCTCTCGATCGCCGATTCCTCCCCGAGCTTCGGGTCACTGCCTGCGCCGAGGCCCTTGGTAAGCTTCTTTCCGAGTATGACCTTCCTGTGGGCCTTCGTCCTTGCAAGATGAGGAGCGTCGGTGTTCATCGCAGCGACAGAGGCGCCCTCGATGTTCAGCTCGGACATCCTGGTGGCGGTGTTGGAGCCGCTGCCTCCCGCGCCCACGATGTATATCTTGGGTTTTGCGGCCTCAATGAATTTAAGCACTTCTTCGTCGTCCTGTGAGATTTCGGGCATAATACCAGTCGCATTAGATATATCTTTACAAAGTAATAAAAATATTACCGATATTTGGCGCTAGAAGATGTCGTTCTTGCTAAGATACGCATTCGCTTCCTCAACATCCTTTATCGAATCGATGCTTTTGAAGTATGCGTCCTTGAACCTGTGCGCGCCGAGAAGCTTTTCCTTTGAGAGCTCGACGAAGGTGCTTGTCTCCAGAGATCCGCTGCCCTGCGGAAGGTAGTCGAAGATCCTGCTAGACATGACGTAAACTCCGGCATTCATCCAGTACTCGCTGAGGAGCGGCTTCTCCATGAACGAGACTATCTTGTCTCCCTCAAGCACAGTTATCCCGTAAGTGCTCCTCAATGGCACAAGCCCTATGGATGCGACCTCGTCGTCCTTCAGACGAATCTTGCGTATGTCTATGTTCGAGATGGTGTCGCCGTTGAACATGGCGAACTGCTCTTCGCCCTTGAGCAGATCCTTGGCGCGCCTCAGCGCCCCTCCGGTGCCTAGCGGCTCGTCCTCGTGCGAATACACGAACTCCATGTCCTCCTTCCTTCCGTCAAGATGCGTTATGAGCTTCTCCTTGAGGTACCCGCACAGTATCACGAAGGAATTTATGCCGCACTTGTGCAGCCAGCTTATCTCCCAGTCTATTATGGGCTTGCCCGCTATCTCTATGAGCGGTTTTGGTATCGTATCGGTGAGGGGCCGCAGCCTTTTTCCGTAGCCTCCAGCAAGTATGACTGCCTTCATCTAAAATCCCAGATTTAATTATAGGAGCATGAGCAGCTTATAAATTTACTGCTTATGCCTGCCCGCTAACAAATAAATACGTGTACCATACTTATATACGCTTGGATGGATGTTGAGACCAAGCTCGAGCTGATCAGGTCTGCGCCCTTTGAGGAGGCGATGAGCGAACAGGGACTGAAGGAGCTTCTCGAGACGAAGAGCAGGCCGGTGCACTACATAGGCATGGAGATAAGCGGCATGCCACACATAGGCACAATCCTAGTGAACGGCAAGAAGGTGAACGACTTCGACAAGGCGGGCATCGAGACGCAGATACTGCTCGCCGACTGGCACACCATGGCCAACAACAAGCTCGGCGGCGACTGGGAACGCATCATAAAGGTCGCCGGCTTCTACAAGAGGCTCTTCAACTTCGTCTGCCCCAACACCAAGGTCGTGATGGGCTCCGATCTCTACAGGCACAATGACGATTACTGGAGGCTTGTCGTCCAGCTTGCGCGGAGGACGACGATGGCCAGGGCCACGCGGACCCTTGTCATACAGGGAAGGAGCGTGAGGGACACCCTGCACGTCTCGCAATACCTCTACCCCGTGATGCAGGTAGCTGACATAAACGCGCTCGGCGTAGACATTCCCCATGCTGGGATTGACCAGCGGAAGGTCCATGCGCTCGCGAAGGAACTCTTCAAGGACATGAGGATGAATGAGATTGTCCCGGTGCACCACCATCTTCTTCCCTCTCTCGCGGAACCGCCGAAGGTGGACGACGACGCGGATAAGGAGGAGATAGTTGCGGCGATGAAGATGAGCAAATCGAAGCCCGGATCCTCTGTCCCGATACTCTCCACTGAGAAGGAAGTGAAGACGCTTCTTGGCAATGCGTGGTGCCCTGCGCACGTTGAGATGAATCCAGTACTGGAGCTTTACAAGTATCTCATATTCCCTTCGATTGGAAGCGTTGAGATAAACAGGCCTGCTCAATATGGCGGCGATGTCGTTTATGAATCTTACAGGAAACTTGAGGAGGATTTTCTGGGGAAGAAACTGCATCCGGTAGACCTCAAGAATGGCGCGGCAAAGTCTCTTTGGAGACTCTTGGCCCCGATAAACGAAAGGTTCGGGAAGGAAAAGGAGGAACTAAACAGTCTTCTTGCATAAAAGAGCTGACCAATTCATTTCTTGGCCATCCCCATCAGCTTGTCCTGAGCTTCCTTATTCTGGTAAGACTGGGGATCTTTGAGGTAGTCCACTATCGTCTCGTATTCTATCGGCGCTAGGCTGCCCTTCAGCCAATGGACGCCCTTGCTTGCGAATGGTATCAGTGCCCGTAGGTTATAGCCAAGCTCCTTTGCTCTCTGGGTGCCACCCTGTTCCCTGTCAATAAGCACAACAACATCCTTGAGCGAGATGTTGGTAATGCCCCGCTGCTTCGCCTCCTGTTCAACCTGGCCTATAGCCAATAATTTGCTACCGAATGTCGTTACAAGATCGTCTACGATTGCAAGTTTGTCTCCCGATTTGAAATCCCCTTCAACAAGGGCCTTCTGCCCATGCGCTTTAAGATATTTTTCCACATCATCTGCAGTCTTGACCTCTTCAGGAAGTTTTCTTGTGTATAGCGATGGTATTCCTGTCATTAGCGTGGCTGCGTTTGCAAGGGCGATGCCTGCCATAGCAACACCCACAAGGCGGTGTTTCCCATCGGACACAAAGCCTGCATCATTAAGCATCAAGGCAATCGCCTGCCCGGCCTTTTTGTAAAGATCTATGCTGCCGCTGGGAACGCTGGAGATGAGCCTAAGGTTTATGAAGAACGGCGTGTACATGCCGCTTGCAGTGACCCAGCCCCCCGGCTTATCCCTGTACCAAGTCCTAATCATGCCTTCATCGTAAAGGCGTTGCACTATCTCCTTCCCTAGCTCTTCCAGACTTTCATTTTTCACCATCTAATCGCCCCTCAATTGGCTTGTCAGCTCCAATGCAGCCGCGTGCATGTCGGCAGCGGCGTATATCCCCCTTCCGACTATCGCATGGAAGGACTCTCCGGCCACCTTTGCCGCATCGCTTATCTTGCCCCCCTGCGCAACGAACCCAGGAGCCCATAGCGAGATCTGGCCTTTGACCTTTGGCTTAAGCACGCTCATGTAGTATTCTATCCTTTCAACCCTGTTTCCCGGAACCACGAAGTTTGTGACGCCGAGGTTGGCGCTGAGCAGATACATCTCAGCCAATGCCTCATCCGCAATGTAGCCTCCTTCGCTTCTCTTGTATCCCTTGTGCGTCATCTCGCCGCCGCTGATGACCCCAAGCCCGAAGTCATTTGCGGCTTTTATGTACGCCTCCTGCGTCTGCGGGCCCGACTGTGGAAATATTATTATCGCATCGACACCGGCCTCTTTAACGACATGGAGTACTTCCAGGCCGCTGTCGGGAATATCGGTGCCCCATTTCTGGTGGTCGTATATTATCGGCTTTTCCGTGAACTCCCGGACTATCCTCACCACCTCGGGAAGCGAATATTTCAGCGCAAGTGCAGAATCGATCTTGTATCCGCCGATGCCCTCGACATCGTGCGTCTGCCGTATAAGGTTCCGGAATGCCTCGAGGTCAGCTACATCGCATGCGGGTATTACGCTCCTCTCAAGTTTTATTATTCGTGCCATTCGCTCAAGCCCCCACCATAGTGATTATTTGCAAACCTATTAAACCTTATTTTCCTATATTAATGCATATGCGTTCTATAGTTGCCGACAACGCAGTAAAGACCTTTGGCGACCTGCGCGCAGTCAATGGCATGACCTTTTCGGTATCATCTGGGATAAACATGATACTGGGCCCCAATGGCGCAGGCAAGAGCACGCTCCTCAGGTGCATAGACGGCCTTTACAGGCTCAGCTCGGGGAAGATCAGCGTCTTCGGCGAGGATCCGTTCAAAAACGAGGCCCTGAAGAGGAGGGTCTCGCTGCTCTCGGACAATTATGCACTGTACGACTACCTTACGGTCAAGGAGAACATCAGGTTCTTCGGCAAGCTCCACGGAATGGATGACAAGGACATAGCGGGCAGGTCGGCGAGGGTACTGAGGATGCTCGACGCGTACAAATACCTTGACAAGAAGGTGTACACGCTCAGCAGGGGTACGAAGCAGAAGATAGCCTTCTGCAGGTCAGTGATAAACGACCCGGAGCTCCTGCTACTCGACGAGCCATCCGCATTTCTCGACGTCAATTCCTCCGAGGCCATCAGGATGTTCATAGAGGATTACGTGAGGGAAGGACGGACAGTGCTTTATGTTACGCAGAAGCTCGACGAGGTGACCAGGTTCAACGCGAGGATACTCATCATCAAGGGTGGCAGGCTGATAAAGGACACAAGGACCGGGGCCCTTGACCTGCTCAGGAATTCGTCAGTTGACATAAGGCTTGCGCAGGCGGTCGACGCGAAGGCGCAGAGGATGATAAGGTCCATACCAGGGACAAGGCTGAGCGGGCAGACACTAAGGATAAAGGTAAGGAGCTACAGGGATGTCAACAGAGCGCTGAGGGCCCTTATAGAGAACGGCGTGTACGTCATAGGCGTCGATTACCTTGAGCCTTTCGCGGAGAAGGTGTCATGATGGATCTGGTAAAATCATACTACGTTGCGCTGAAGGACATGAAGGAGGTGTTCAGCAGCATCTCCATATACGGCCCGATGATAGGCGTCCCGCTTTTCTTCGCGATAATACTACCTGTACTAACCAATTATGTTTCCCTGTATACGGGACCCGCGCTTGCAAGCAGGATAGAGAACATTGCTGCGCTGCCTCCCGGAGTGAACGTCAAGAGCGTGCTCTTCATGAGCTTCTTCTCCATAAACGTCCTGGGACCGGTGTTCCTTACGATGCCCATAGTCACCGCCTCGGTCATAGCGGCCGACAGCTTTGCAGGGGAGAAGGAGAGGAAGACGTCCGAGGCGTTGCTGTCGACGCCGATAAGCGTCAACGAGCTCCTCTTCGGGAAGATAATAGCCTCGTTCATACCAACGCTGCTGCTCACTCTTCTCGTGTTCGGCGTCTATGGCTACATAACCAATGCCCTCGCGTTCAGCACCTTCGGCGTCTACATACTCCCTACGCTGCCCTGGATAATGATGATCGTCGCGTCGCCTTTCCTTGCGATAGCCACCATAAGCGTCGTGATCCTTGTCTCATCGCACGTGAAGGGCGTAAAGGAGGCCCAGCAGATAAGCACGCTGCTCGTGCTCCCGATACTGGTGATGCCTTTCGCATCGATACTGAACGTTGCCTCCTTCACGGTAACGTTCTTTGCGTGGGTGATAGTCTTCCTCGCGCTGCTGGACTTCCTAATAATATACATAAGCGTGAGGAGCTTCAACAAGGAATCGATACTTGGAACCTGAGCCTATTCTGGTCTCCTAAGCTCTGAAACTGCGCGCCTTATCTCTTCCCGGCCAAGCATATCGACATGGCGCCCGTTCCTTTCGTATATGTCGGCATACATCTGGTCGTGGTTCTCCGCGTACCTGTCGCCTTCCTTTCTCGGTATCAGATTGATGTGGAACGCTTCCAGCGGTGCGTGCGAATATCCTCCCGTCTGGAATGAGGTGATGTACGCCCTGCTGCCTTCGGAGTATTCCCTCAGGAGCCTCTTCATGACCTTTGGATATGCGAGCATGAGATCTGCAAGCTCCGCATCGTTCAATGCAAGGAAGTCCCTGACGCCGCTCTTCGGCACCAGCAGCGTCTGGCCAGGGAGAACGGCTTCAGGATGATGGAGCGCTATGAAGTGCTGTGATTCGAAGAACACATTTGGATAGAGGAATGAAGGGATCGGCGCAGGGCGCCTGTCCGCAAAGCCGTTTAGGGCGTGCTTCCCGTCGCCGTTAAGCTCGGCTCCCCTCCTGAGGCCCTTCGTGTGGGTCCGGAGATCGCCCGCAACAACAGGTCTGTCGGGTGTATCGAGCCATGGCTCGTAGATGAGCTCATAAGGATGAGGCCCGCTGTTTGCGGCCCTGTGCCTCGGGATGACATGGACGTGGAAGTGCGATATAGTCCATCCGGAAGCGTCGCCGCTTCGTATCTTTATGTCGTAGGCGGGATCCCCGCCGTTGTACTTGTTCAATACGTAAGGCAGGACCTTCCTCAGTGTTGAAAGAAGCTCGGCAGCCTCGTGCGGGGTCAGGTCAAGAAGGCCGTTCGTGTGCCTGACCGTGGCAATCAGCGAATGCCCCGGAGCGAATGGCATCTTATTGAACACAACCGAGAATACCTCTCCGTTGTGGCCGCCATGCTCGGCCATTGTGCTAGGATCGCAGAAGATGTCCTTCCTGCCACGGACCTTCCTTTGCGCTATTGTGCCTTCCATAAAGTATCACCAAGGAAGCGATTCCACGGTCCGCAGGGTGAACGGGGATATTCTAAAGCTATACACGATGCCTACACGCTCCACGAGTTCACCAAAGGGGGATTAACGCTTCGCGGCCGGCTTGGCTTGCAGCAGGAAAACCCGGATAATGCAGATGTCCTACACCATCGCAGTCGTTCTTGGTTGTTAGACTAAGAACGTAAACCACTGACGCCATAACGCAACCGATACTATCATTCATGCTCAGATTATAAAGCCTTTCTATACCCGCTCTTTGGGTACTGCAAGGAAACGATATCTTTTTATATTAGCATATGGCATTAATCTAGTTTAATACAACAGATGTGGCGCGTAATGCAACCAATTACGAATTCTGCCGTCTGTTGTGGTTTTATCTGCTCATCGGAGATCGGCTATCCTCGCAATTGCGAAGCTGCTCAGCATATCGTCAGGGTTGAGGCCCCCGTGAGTCCCTCTTTGCGCCAGCCTTGATTTATCGTCTTTCAGGTACCAGACCGCCCTGTTATCATGCGGGAATACCAGCACATCGCCGATCCTCTGCGTAAAATTATTGCCAGGTTTTCCTTTGCCGAATAACCCCTTGCGAAGCGCGTCATTTGAAGTGATCACCATGGCGGTGTTCCCGAGAATCGATGATAGGTAGGTGCATATCTCGTCTGCGTATCCTTCCTTCAGATGGAGAAGCATGCCGTGCGGAGTGTTTGACGGGTATATCTTATATCCGTCGATCACCTTGAATGCGCTCTCCAGTTTCTCATCCCTCTTTAGGTATGTGATTTTATCTTTGTCCACGTTCGACTGCCCGTGATCAGAGGTGACCATGACGATTGTTTTCTTTGCCACGTCTGGGGCGATCCTTTTGATGAGTTCCCTTTGAAGCGTCTGCGAGATTTTCTTCAGCTCCGCGATGGATTCGCTCGAGTAAGGGCCGTACTTGTGCGCCGACCTGTCGAAAGTGTCGATGTAGAGGTTAATGTACGCCATCCCTTTTTCGCTGTCGAGCAGCTTGCCGGCGATCGATGCGCCTTCTGATAAGTCCCTGAACGGCTTAAGCCTGCTGCCCTTCTTAATCAGGCAGAGATACGAGCTGTCCGCTATCTCGCTGCTCAGCACGCTGTATGATGCCACTCCCTCACCGGCAAGTTCCTCGTATATCGTGCTCCCGGAATAAAAGGCATCCTTGTAATGGCCCGTCTCTTCCGATGGCACGCTGAAGAAATTTATGCCGGGGCCCTTACCCTCCCTCCCGGGTTTCGCTCCAAGGCCCTTGAAGTAGATGGTGCCCTCTACGATGCCATGCTGCTGCGGGGGCATGCCCGTGCTTATCGATGCAAGGCCTGCGCTCGTGTTCGAGGGGCAGACGGAGGTTATTGGAGCGGCGATGCCCTTGTCCGAGATCGCGTTGAAGAAGCCTTTTTCTTTATGCACCGCCTGCAGGACCCTGTAGCCAAATCCATCGATGGTTATCGCTATGACCTTCTCTACATCGTCTAAATCAACCAATCCCTTGTATAAACCTGCGTTTATCGGCATCGAGGAGGGTTTTATTCCGAGAAGGCTCGAAACCGTATGCGCGACGTTGGCTATTGAATAACCGTCGTAGAAGGGGTAGACGAAGTCGCCGTGGCCCCTCTCCTTTCTTATCATTGATTCTACTTCTGTGAGCATCATCGAGTTACCAAAAGAGAATTTACTTCCTTACCTTCTTTAACTTATAGTAAGACGCTATCTTCATTGCAGCCTGCCTGGGCGTGATGGACGTGTTGTCAACGAAGAGGCTGCTCCTGAACGGTATGGTTGACATGTGGTTGTACTTGTGCAGGAGCTCGTCTAATTTCCTGGACGACCTTATCTTGTAGAATTCTGTGCGCGATTTGCCCCTCACCCGCCTGAGCAGGACGTCCTTGTCGCAGTAGAGCTGCACGAAATGCACCTTCCCCCCGTGCTTCTCGACGCTCCTGATGACGCCCTTCATGAATTCGTCATTATAGCCGCTGGCATAGGCGGACGTGAAGATGAGCGAGACCTTGTTCCTTGCGGCCTCCTCTATCATCTCCTTCCTGTAGTTTATGACAAGTCTGTTGAACGGCTCCGTGCCGAACTCGAATACGGACCTTACGAACTCTATGCTCAATTGATTATGGAAGAGCTTGTAGCCAGTCATCCTTGACAGCTCCTTGCCGACAGTGAACTTGCCGACGCCCGGAGGCCCGTATATGTAAACAAGATCCATTCTCGATCCGCCCGTTTTAGTCTTCATCCCTTCGAATTTTTAAATGCACATGCACGCACTAGGCGAGGCCCTCCGCGTGCCTGAACCCGAACCTTATGTTCATGTTCTCCACCGCCTGCGATGCGGCGCCCTTCAATAGGTTGTCTATCGCGCTGACTATGATGGTGTGTTCCTTTGTCCCGCTTATGCCGCCTATGATGCAGTATGGCGTGTTCTTGACGCTGTTGAAGTCCGGTATCTCCCTTGTAACCTTCACGAAATGCTTCTTTTCATAGAAGTCCGCGTACTTCTTCTCGACGTCCTCGAGCTCAGCGAAGACGTGTATCGTCGCGATGAGGCCGCGGAATGCATTGACCACATGCGGCGTGAACGAGAACGCATGCTTCAGGAACTTGGCTACCTCAGGCTTCTGGTAGTGCTCGCTCAGCGAGTATGGGATCACGTTCTCAGTATAGTCATAATTCTTGCTCCTTCCCCCTCCTGAATAGCCGCTCTTGCAGTCGAATGCAACGGCCCCGAGCTTCTCGTCCCTCAGGGGCAGGATGCCGAGTATGCAGGCGGTGGCGTAGCACCCGGGGTTTGCAATCCTGTTGGCATTCCTTATGGTCTCGAAGTTCGCCTCGGGAAGGCCATAGACGTAACCATCCGTGAAACGGTGCGCCGGGCTCAGGTCTATCAATACGGGCTTTATCTTTGGCGCGATGGCGGCGGCCTCCTCGCGCGGCAGCGCGGTGAACACCAGGTCGACGCCGTTTATCTCGTCCATGGAAGGATCGGTGTACTTTATGTCTGCTTTTGATCCAGGGTAAATGTCGCCAGTCTTCTTGCCTGCGTTGCTCCTGCTCTGCGCAAAGGCGAGCTTCACCTTCTTGTGCTTGGAGAGCAATTCCACGAGCTCGTTGCCGCTGTATCCCGACGCCCCCAGTACTCCGGCATTCAGCATGAACATCACTCGTTTATCATAAGGGTGCCACTCCCTTTTATTGTGAACAGTTCCTTAAGAAGGTGCTTCGCAGAGCAGATCTCGATAGTCACGTTAGGGCATTTCTGGAGCAGCTCCTTGAGCTCGTTCACCTTCAGTAGCATGCCTCCCTGGATCACGCCGTTTTTTATCAGGCCTGGAAGGTCGTTGCGTATGTGTATGGTGGAGATGAGCGCGCCGTTCTTGTCGAGCACGCCCCCGGTCTCGGTCACAAGGATGAACTTGTTGGGCTTCAGTATGCCGACAAGTTCGCTCGCCATCGTGTCGGCGTTTATGTTGTAAGCGACGCCGCCATTGTAGCCTATCGAGGCAAGTACAGGCATCCGGCCGCTCCCGCACAGCTCCTCGAGCCTTGACCTGTCGACCTCATCGACATCGCCCACAAGCCCGAGGTCGACGCCCTCAAGCTTCCCCGTCTTTCTTACTCTAACAACCCTGAGGCCATTCGCATTGACGGCCTTGCCGCCCTTCGAGTTTATCGACTTTACAAGCTTCGATGTTATCGAATTCAGTACGGCGCTGACCACCTCCATGGTCTTCTCATCTGTAATGCGCATGCCGTTTACCTTGCGTATCTCGATGCCCATCTTCTCGAGCGCTATGTCTATCTGCTTGCCTCCGCCGTGTATCACGATGGGGGCAAGGCCCACCTTCGAGAGGAATGCCAAGTCCTTCACGATCTCGGAAAACCTGTGCTCAACGGTGTTGCCGCTTATTTTTATGAGGGCGAATTTGCCCGGCTTTATCTTCTTGAACTGCTTAAGATAGAACTCGAGCTCGTCCTCGGACTTGGCGCTCAGCGGCACTCCTTTCACCATGATAGATGTGATTTGTAGCGCATATAATAATATATTATAGTAGCCGGCATTTGTTATATCATGGATCTTACAAGGGAGAGATGCGTTCCGTGCGACCGCCTTACGAAGCCCATGGACAGGAAAGAGGCCTTGAAGTACGCGAAGCTTGTCGATGGCTGGACTATTGAAGGCAGGAGCATATACACGGACATTAAGTTCAAGGACTTCAAGAGGGCGATGGGATTCATAAATAAGGTCGCAGGCCTTGCGGAAAGGGCGGGCCATCACCCTGACATATACCTTCATTCATGGAACAGGGTAAGGTTGACGCTTTCTACCCACGTCATAAGAGGCCTGTCCCTCAACGACTTCATCTTGGCATCTAGGATAAACAAGCTTAAGCTGCAAAAATAACAGAGAGCGATGCCGATTCTGCCCAAGCAATACAGTTAAATATCAGGTAATTTATCATCAACTTGATAATATGGACACTCCTAGATTCAGAGCTCCAAGAGTTGCAAGGGAAGACATCGAGGCCTGGAAGGGCAATATTGTCACGGATGTCGCCTACAGGATGCTTGACTCCAGGAGCTTCGATTCTGCTAGAAGGTTTGATAGGTCCGAGATAAGATGGCTTATCGAGGATTCTGCCGAAACTTTCAAGGTCCTGTGCAGGTGGGGCAGTTTCGAGAACCAGACCGCGGCCCACATCGATGCGGCGAAGAGGGAGATAACAATCGGCGAGGTATTGGAAAGGGAGACAACCATTCGCGGACTGATCAGGAGATCGATACCAAGCCCGGAAAACCCATGGGCCACGTTGGAGGAAGCGGGAAGGTAAGGCATTAAGCGTTGCCCTTTGCTGCCAGTATCTCAAGCCTCCTTATGTTCTTTTCCTTTGTCGGACCGTAGATATCGGTTGCGCCGCTCGTGAAGTATTTATGGCCCTTGAGAAAACTTATCTCTCGGCTTTTCCATTCATTGCCGCTTACGCCAAGCTCCCTGCGCAGCGCTTCTGCCTGGGAGAAATACCTGCTGGAGCCCAATGTCGCCAGATCCGCATCGCAAAGTATCTGCTCGTACCTGTTCTTCGGCCTCTGAGGCATTGATGTTGCAAGTATGAGTCTTTTGGTGAACCTTATCTCCTCCGCAGTGTAGCCCATTCCGGCAAGCGCGGTTTCGCATATCATGGCGCCGAAAGGTTCGTTCTTGTCGTACCTTACCAGGTATCCGGTATCGTGAAAGAGTGCCGCTACAAGTATCAATTCCCTTTTGCGGCCCTTGATCCCCTCCGCTTCGCAGATTTTTTTTGCAGCATCATGGACAAAAAGGGTGTGCTTCATGTTGTGGTAGTATAACTTCGTGCCGTCGATGGCCTTCAGAATATCAAGGACGTATCCCCTGGCGTTGAGATATCTTGAGGCGCTCATTTAGTTACCGCGGCCCTTGTATAATGCACTACCTCGGCAGCGTGCATGTATATTTCAAGGAGGTCATCCACACTTGGAAGCTGGTCTCGCGACGCCCTCAGCCTCTGGATGCTTTCGACAAACGGCATCGCATCCTTGGGCACAACCCCGTTGGTGGATCCATTGCCCAATGAACTGCTGAAATGGCCGTTTCTTGAAAGATTCGCCGCATTGACCAGGAGGTTCGCTATTACCTTTATCTTTACAAGGCCCTCCTTGCTCAACAGCCTGTCGCTCAGGTGTATATTCCCATTAAGAAGCATGTACGTCTCGGCTATCATCACCTCTGCGGTGGCGACTATTATCGACGGCGACCCGGTCTTTGGCCTCTCGGCCCGCCACAGCGCGGCTATGCTTTTATCTACCCTGCCCTGGCTTCCAAGCAGTGTCGAGCTGTCCATCAGCCTTTCGATGAAATACCTAGAACCCTCCAGATCCAACATCGCCCATCCCTTAAGGGCCTTCCTCCCGGTGAACATGGACAGGTCGAGCCTGGTGACATTTACCGACCCTTCAGAAACCCCTTGCGAGGCCGCTGCTATGTGATACATCGCGCTTTCTTCCAGAACAACCTCCGAGGTGAAGACCGGCGACACTATGGCGTGTATCCCTTCATCCGAAAGCTGCCTGAATGCTCCTTTGAGGGCCTCGGACATGGTGGCCACCTTTGAGATGTCCAGGACCTGTTTCCCACCCTTGGTCACTGCTATAACGTCTATGTCGCTAAGCGCGCTTTTCGAGTTGGCTCCGCCGTTCGTGCCGTTGCTGCCCGATACGACAACCAGTATGCCCTTCCCGAATGCATCGCGCAGCTGGTCCCTCACAACGTCTATTATTCTGCCATGCCTTGTGGCGTAGTCGTCATTGGAGATATGGACAGAGCCGTTTGACGGCCTCGAAAGCCTTTCAGGATCAGCGTGGCCGTTGGGGAGGGAATGGTGTCCATTTGATGCAGCAGCTTGCCTCGCATTATGCCTTATCATGCCGGCCACCATTGGATTTATAGCATTACGAATGAGGTACTCCCAAATTCGATGCTGTATGATATCGAAATAGTCACTGGACCAAGCCAGGTGCTATTTGACACCAAACCATCCGTAATGGTCATTGAATTGATTGGTATTTAAGCTTTTCTGAATCACAAGACAGTTCAGGTATAACAATAGATATCCAATGCCATTAGGCATCGACGGTCTTCTTGAAGCCGTTCGCTATAGCCTCGAGGGCCTTTATGCTCTTGTTTATGCTGCTGGTGCTGTCTATCGAGTACCATGGCCCAGAGAAGACGTAGCCGAAGAGCTTGCCCTTCTCGACGAGCTTGGGAAAGAGGCTCTCCTCGAGCATGACCTTGTTTCCGGCACCCTTTATCATGCCGAAGATCTCCGGGCTGAAGAGGTATATGCCGGCGTTTACCAGTGATGCCTCGTCCTCGTGCTCGTGCTTCTGCATGAACCTGGTTATCCTGTTGCCTTCCAGCCTTGTCACGCCGAAACTCGACCTAGAATATGCGGGCGTTATCGCCACTGTTGCGATTGCCTTGTTGGCCGTGTGCTGCCTGTACATGCCCTCCATGTCTATCTTGAAGATATGGTCGCCATTGACTGCGAAGAAAGGCTCGCTGCCCATGAAGCTCTCGGCGAGGGCCAGCGCGCCCTCGGTGCCCCTCGGCATGTCCTCCTTCACGTAATTTATATGCATGCCGAACTTCGAGCCGTTGCCCAGGTATGCGGGTATCTCATCGGAATTCCTTCCTATGGATACAATGACGTCGTGCACATGGTTGGCCTTCAGCTCCTCCAGGATGTAGCTTATTATGGGCCTGCCGCGTATGCTGACCATCGATACGTTGACGCCCCTCCCGTTTATCGTCACCTTGGAACCGCCGGCGAATATAAGGACCTTCCTGTAGTTGCTCCTGTGTATGGAGGAGTTCAACAGCTGCTCTATCGCATGCGACCTGTTCCTTATCTTCACGCCGTCTATCATCGAGTCTATTGCCGACAGCAGGTTCTTGTCAAGCGTTATTGTGAGCCTCTCTTTCATTTGCAACTCCTTCCGTTATTCTATTAAACCGAATAAATACAAATGTATTTATATATATGAGCTTACATTATATAGTATGATAAAGTATGATAGTTGGTTGAGATGGTAGCTGTTTTAGGCAGGCAGATTAGAGGCAGGAATGAGCTTGACAGGGTTATTGCGCAGGAGAAGCGGCCGATCATAATAGACAGGGAGGATGAGGGGCGGCACAGCCACGACGCCATGAGGCTGCGCATTCTGCGCAGGGATGGGATAGGGGCGGTAGAAGAGGCAACCGGGGAGGGATTTACATTCGCCTTCTCGGCAGGCAGTTTCAACATGGGATTTGGATCCAATGGCAACTCAGGGGAGATCGGCAATGTGCATGCGGCGGCGCTGCCGGGAGGTACAAGATTCCGAATTGAACACAGCGAGCTTCTTTACATCGGGTCGGTATCGACAGGGGCGCAGAGGGGCGGGGAACTGCGTTCACCGATAGGCTTCACTATGCCGTACATAATGAAGCACCTCGAAAACGGAAAGGCAAACAAGATGGTCGTGCCGGAGCAGATGAATGGCGATGTAAAGGCAGCCGGCGGGGAACGGGTGCACAGGCAAAGCAGGAAGCACGTGGTTGTAGGCCCGGAAAACCAGGAGTTCTCTGCGGGAAATGCCAGGTCGCCGCAGCAGTTTCACGTGCACATGTCCCTTGTAGAGGCGTACATACCGATGGGCGGAATGGACCTTTACTACGTATCGCAGGGGCGCGTGGAGAGGGTCAGGATGGAGCCTGGCGACATAGCAGTGCTCCCGAGCGGCGTGCCGCACTTTGTGGAGATGTTCGGTGACAAGCCAACATTTGTCCTGATGGCCAGCGCAAGGCCGATCAAGGGCGACAAGTTCCTGCTGCCGTTCGGGCTCGACACCGAACGCATGGCACTTACCGATTCCCTGATAGGCGCGGTGAGATAAGCAGAGACGATCGCATATGGGGGCAACATGGAGTAGCACGTATTCGATCTGGCTAATGCCGGACGCGGAGGCCAATGCCAGGGCAATGGGCGAGATACGCAGGCTTGCATCCGCTTACGGCACAGTGCCTTTTGAACCGCATGTCACAATAGTAGATTCGGCAAGAGGGGAGGAGACATACCTCATCAATAAGACAATTGAATTTGCCAGGCGCATAAGGCCCTTGAGGCTTGATTTCAGCGGTCTGGACCAGACGGACCAGTACTTCAGGTGCGTGTTCGCAAGGATAAGGGAGACGAGGGAGCTCATTGATTGCCATAGTCTTGGCGCGGACATATTCAAGGTACAGAAGAACGGGTTCATGCCCCACATGAGCCTTATGTACGGAAACATGCCGGCAGGGAAAAGGGCGGAGATAATAAGCGGCATAGAGAAGGATGGTCTGCTCGACAAACTTCGTGGTTCCGGATTTGGTGTGGACAGGCTCAGCCTCAACATTGTAGGCGCAGATATGGGCAGATGGAAAACATTAAAGGTATTAAATTTGCAGGGTTAATCATATGGCAATAGGGGCTTATCATAAACGAGTGTTGACGCATGAGACATGCAATAGGCTTGGACATAGGCGCCACACACATCAGGGCGACCCTTGGGAATGAGAAGGGCGAGCTGAAGGGCTTCATCTCCGAGAAGACAGACAACAAAGGGATAGAGCAGCAGATATACCGGCTTCTCGACAGCTACTCTGACTATGAATGCATAGGCATCGGGTCGATGGGCCCGCTCGATTCCTTTAAAGGGATAATAACAAACCCCCCGAACATAAACATAAGGAACCTGAGGATAGTGGAGCTGCTCGAGAAGAAGTATGGCGTTGCTTCGAGGCTGCTCAATGACTGCGCTGCAGGCGTATACGGGGAGAGGGCCTTCGGGGCCGGCAAGAACCTTGAGAACCTTTCGTATGTTACGATGAGCACGGGCATAGGCGCAGGGGTGATACAGGACGGCAGGCTCCTTTTCGGCAAGGACGGCAACGGCCACGAGATAGGTCACTGCGAGGTGGATGCGGACATAAGGCTGAAATGCAGGTGCAACTGCCTTGCAAGGCACTGGGAGGCGTACGGCGCAGGCATAAACATACCCAACTTCGTGGAGCAGATGCTCCTCATGAAGTACAAGGGCAAGAACTCCAGGCTTAGGCAGATCAGGAACATGACCGCCAAGGACCTTTTTGATGCTGCGGAAGATGACAAGGTCGCGGCACAGCTGCTTGATGACCTGGGCAGGATAAATGCCAGCGGCATAGCGAACGTGGTCAACGCCTACGACCCCGAGCTCATAACTATAGGCGGCTCCGTTGCGCTTAACAACCAGAGGCAGATCCTGGACCCGATAAAGAGGTACATCTCCGAGTACACGATAAACAGGCTGCCAAAGGTAATGATCACGCCGTTGGGAAAGGACGTCATACTCGCAGGCGCTGTCGCCTACATACTCGATGCCACAAAGGATGCGGAATAACGATGGGCCCGCTGAGAATCGAACTCAGATCCCTACCGTGTGAGGGTAGTGTCTTACCACTGGACTACGAGCCCTTGCAGGAATGAATTAAGTATATAAGCTTAAGAATAAATGGATTGTTGTGGTCTCGTGACGTTGTATTATACGGGGAAAGGCGACAAGGGGGACACCGGCGTGCTCGCGAACTGCAGGGTCACGAAGGACAACGAGCTCGTTGAGGCGATAGGGGCCGTTGACGAGCTAAACAGCCATGTGGGAACCGCCATCCTCTATATACATGACGAGAACGTCAGGATGAACCTTAAGCTCATACAGAACGACCTATTCATAATCGGCGCCGGGCTTGCTTCCGCGGAAGGTGCAAAGATAAAGAAGGCAGAGCTCGGCAGGGAGCATCTCGAGAGGCTTGAGCGCGAGATCAATGCTATGGGCAGGGAGCTCCCGGAGCTGAGGAAGTTCGTCCTTCCGGGAGGCGGCGAGGGCGCGGTGCATCTCCATATGGCAAGAGCCGTTGCAAGGAGGGCGGAGAGGCGCATAGTATCCGCTTCGAAGAGATACAAGATAGAAGAGAACGTGCTCGCATACGCAAACAGGCTCTCATCATTCTTTTTCGTTGCAGCGCTTTACCTTAACTACAAGGAGGGGGTGGAGGAGGCGCATCCAACGTACTGACCTGCCAAAACCGCACGTCAGGGAAACATTTATATAGAAATCTAAGGTAGTACTCTTGGGGTAAAGATATGAACAAAATGATGGTCGGAGTAGGAGTCATAGTAGTACTAATAGTGATCGTATTGGCAGTATACCTAGTTGGTTCGATAGGTTCTGGCGCAGCCACAACCTCCTCGCCCAGCTCAACGCTGAATCCTTCAGCGCCTACTACAATTCCAAACGCGGTGAACACCACTCCGCCGACGTCCATAGCAAACCAGAGCGGCAACCAAAGCACGCAGACGGTACCGCCGACGTCGATATCAAACCAGGGCGGCGGCGCGGGAACGACGCCTGGAGGAACGAAGCCAGGATGCTCGGCAACTAGCGGCTATGTCTGCACGAACGCCTCATATTCAATATCTAACAGCGTGGCAACGATCTGGGCAACTGTCGGCCAGAACACAGGTGAGGAGTGGAGCAGCTTCGCGGTAGGCTACGCGCCTGCTGGGACGAAGACGGTGGGAGGCATACCGCAGAACATAACGTTCTACATAGTCAACGGGAGCTCGACAACGTCCAACGTGGGAACAAGCCTGCAGAGCGGCTCTGTGGTGAAGATAGAGGCCTACAACGGTGTGGGCCTTGGAAGCGCCACCAGCGGAGTGCTGTGGGCATGCTACGTAAACTCAGGGCTTCTCTATGCAGGGCACACGTGTTTTGCGCAGGGCGGAGGGGCTCCGTTCTATGTGCAGCTTGGCGCCCTCAACCTGACATCATAATAAATAGGCTGCATAGAGCTACTGCGAGACGCTGAAGTACTCGTCGAACTTAGGGGAGGTAGTTATCTTTTTACTCCTCTTGTACTTCGCCGCCTCGATGAACTCCTTCTCGCTAAGCTCCTTGATGTATTCATAAGTAGAGGACCCGAAATACTTCACCAGATCGCTCTGGAGCACGTTCTTGTTCTTGCTTATGTAGGCAAGCACCTTGAGGGCACCCCTGCTTATGTCAGGGCCCTTTGCCAGGCTGCTGACCCTGCCTGCGTAAGGGTCCTTGAGGCTGAACATGTACTTGTTGTTAAGGCTGAGTATCTCCAATGCCGTGTCCCTGCCCTTGTAATCGTTCGCGAGCTCCGCCACTATGCGCTCTACGATGCCAGGCGACCCTATGCCAGTGGCAGCCGCTATGTCATTTATGCTGAGCGCGCTCTGGGACATGAACAGCGCTGCCTCGACCAACTTCTTGTACTCAGTTTCCCCCTCCATGCTAAGATGCCTTGTTCAAGGATATAAGTATCTCGTCGAAGAACTTCTCCTGCAGCAGCAATATCTTCCCGTCATGGGCCAGGAAGAGCAGCGGTATGAAGAGCTCAAGCAGTATGTCGTTGAATTCATTGAGCCTCGAAAGGTTGCTGAACGTTACCATGTTGCTGCGGTCCATATTCCTCTGTATTATTCCGTAGACGCGGTCGGCCTCTAGCTCTATGTCGAAGTTGTCTATGCTTATCGGTATCTGGATCTGCGCACCGGTGCTTGTCATCCGGTTCTCCTTCACCTTTATGGCCTCCTCAAGGGCATCGATGAGCTCCTTAAGGGAGATGCGCCTCTTTGGCGGCAGCCTGAGCCTGAAGTTGAGGCCCTCTACGGTTATCACGGGCCTTTCGAAAGGAGCCTCGTCAGGAGGCATCTCCGCCTCTTCCTCCTCAAGCGAGAGTATGCTGCTCTTCAGTCGCAGAAGAATGGCAGCGGCGAGTATGATGTTAGCAGGAACGCGCAGGTCTATGACCTTCATCCTCTTCACAGTGTCGACGTAACGATCGATTATGTAGACGAGATCTATCTCCCAGGGATTGAGCTGGTTCTTGTCGACCAGCTCTATGAGGATCTCCTTCCATGTAGCCTCGCGGTTTACCAATCCGACAAGGTCAAGCTCCGCAGCGTGCGTATTCTCTACCGTTGTCTGCACGGTCGCCATGAGATTCTCTCGTTGTTAATGAATAAATATCTTGCTATATTATTCGTTTAAGTCGAGGGTTTCCGGATCAGCCCTCGTCGCTGGTGTCCGCATCGTCAGTGTCCCCCTCGTTCTCGCGCTCCTCGTTGCGCCTGTTGCCGCACTGGCACTTGCACCTGCATCCGGACGGGCACGTGCAGTCGCCTGCGCACAGCCCGCACGAGCACTTCCCGTCGCATTCGCACTCCGCATTTGCCTCGTCTTCCACCATGATGTGGTATTTGCGAATAAACCTTTTTAACTTGAATTGGTATGTAACATTCATGCCGGGTTTTGTCAACGAGTACACTTACAGGAACTACATGGAGAGCGGCAAGGAGGGAGAGTTCGACAAGGCATTTGACGACGCCGTTGATATGGTCGGGAGGGAGCTGTTCGGCAAGGAGCATCCGCTGCACATAGGAGACAACAACGTGATGACGCAGGAGAAGCTTATCGAGTATTCGCCGATAGATGGCACGCTGCTAGGCAATTTCCAGAAAGCAGGGAGGAACGAGGCAAGGCAAGCGATAGACGCAGCGGCAGATGCCTTCGCCTCGTGGAGCGCGATGGATTACAGGGACCGTGCAGCCATTTTCCAGAAGGCGGCGGACCTGTTCTCGAGGAGCAAGTTCGAGCTCGCCGCGATACTGAGCATGGAGAACGGCAAGACAAGATACGAATCCATAGGCGAGGTGGACGAGGCCATCGACTTCATGCGGTACTACGCGACGGAGGTCATGTCAAGCCGCAATTTTGCAAGGAAGGCGGTGATCAGGGCAAGCGCCGCCAAGGTCGCCGAGGGATTCCAGGGCGCCCCTGGACGGGAGGAGAAGGTGTCGATACTGATGAAACCTTACGGCGTGTTCGGCATAATAGGGCCATTCAACTTCCCCCTGTCCATATCTGTGGGGATGAGCACCGGCGCGCTGATAACCGGCAATACCGTAGTATTCAAGCCGTCAACGGACAACATGACGATGCTTACAGGGATGCGCATATACGAGCTGTTCCGCGAGGCGGGCATTCCTGCCGGCGTCTTCAACTACGTGAGCGGCCCGGGCTCGGAGGTGGGCGATGAGATAGTCATAAGCCCGAAGGTCGAGGGCATCGCATTCACGGGCTCGAGGAAGACTGGCTTGGCAATGATGAAGAGGACAATCGATGCGGGCCTGCAGAAAACGTACATAGTGGAGATGAGCGGAAAGAATCCGGTAATAGTCTCGAAGATTTCCGACATCGATGCAGCTGCGGAAGGAGTAGCTGCCGCATCGTTCGGCTACTCGGGGCAGAAGTGCAGCTCGTGCTCGCGCGTGTACGTGCACGAATCCGTGAAGGACCAGTTCGTCGGCAAGCTGCTTGAGAGGACAAGGACGCTCAGGATAGGAAACCCGCTCATGAAGGAGAGCTACATCGGGCCCATAATAAGCAAGGCTGCCCTTGACCGCTACACCGCAGCGGTGAAGGAGGCAGGCAGTTCCGGCAAGATAATATTCGGCGGGAAGGTCGTTGATACAGGCCTGAAAGGCATCTATGTCGAACCGGTAGTGGCGCTCCTGGACCACGGCAACAGGCTGTTCCACGATGAGCTCTTCCTGCCTTTCGTTGTCATCGACACCTACAAGGAGTTCGACGAGGCGCTGAGCAAGGCGAACGACAGCGAGTTCGGGCTGACCGCTGGCCTGTACAGCAACAAGAGCCGCGAGATAAGGGACTTCCTTGACGGGATACGGAGCGGCGTGGTCTACGTCAACAGGGAGACGAGCGCGACCACAGGCGCGATAGTGGGCATGCACTCTTTCGTCGGATGGAAGGGCAGCGGGCTTACAGGCAAGGGGACGGGCAGCAGGCTGTATCTCCATCAGTTCATGCACGAGCAGAGCCAGTCAATTGTAAGGTAAATTCAATCGTATCCTACCTTCGCCTTTGGCTCGACAAGCTTTGCCTCCTCGAGCCTTGCGTACTGCTTTGAGTACATGTCGTCGAAGATCCTGTAGCAGAGGCTGCCGATTATGGTGTCGGTGACTACGAGCGTGCTGGCCTTTATCCCCTTGAGGTTGGTGCTTATGTGGTCCATCGTGTCGTCCAGATCTGTCTCGCCCAATATCGGCATCACGAGAAGCCCGCCGTTGGGCGTACCGAAGTCGCCTATCAGGCAGTACTTGTTTATCACTCCCCTGTTCTGTATCAGCTCGGTCAGCAGGCCGCGCCTGGTGCTGGCATACTCCGCGACGTTAGTGAAATCGATCAGTATTATGCTTATGTACCTTATGGGAAGGTGCTTCATCGTGATGGTGCAGCGCTGTATTATGCCGCGCTCCTGCAGTCTGTAGTACGTGTACTGCGATGCTCCCCTGCCGTATCCGGTCTTCTTGTCTATCGAGCTGAACTCCTCCTTGCTGTTGCTGTTCAGCGCCGCAAGCACGGCGATCTCCCTGGACAGGAGAAGGCCCGGCCTCTCCTGCTTCGATGCCTCGACGCCCCTCTTCTTCTCCTTCAGCTTGAGCAGCTTCTCGAAGAACTCCTGGCGCAGCGGGATGAGCCCGTACGTCTGGTCGAACGGGGAGATGTACCATACCGCGTCGTAGCTCCGCAGCTGGCTGGACGACCGTATCCTCCAGACGGTGTCGCCCACGTTCTCCGAGCTGTCCTCGACAAGGTATATGATGAGGTCGTAGTCGCCCTTCACCGTCGCCGCAAACTGTATCTTGGGCTCGTTCTGCAGGGCCTCGCTTATGACGGTGGAGCTTGGCACGTTTCCGGTGAACTTTATAAGCACGAAGAACGGCGCGTACCCCAGCTTGAGGACGTCGAGCTCGAGTATGTATTCCATGCCAAACCTCTTCTCCAGGGACTTTGCCCTTGAGTATGCGAGGTGCTCTGTTATTCCGGCAAGCCTGCCAAGCCGCGAGAATGGCATCCTCGCGTTCATGCTCAGGCCGCGCAGGACCATCTGCTCCTCGCCCGTCACGTGCATGGCGTTCGAGAGCATCGCCTCGCCCTCGTAGCCCGCTGGCACGTTTATGGAGCCGTTCTCCTGTATTATCCCTACCGGCCTGTCCTGGGGCGCATTGCCCTGCCTGCTGTAGACGTAGAAGCGGTTTTTCTCGACCTTCGCGACGTACGCATCGGGATACCTCTCCCTGAGCCTCTCGAACTCGCGCAGCGCCGGCCTAGGCATGAAGTTGACAAGGTACTGCATGAAATCGGTGGCGTGGTGCCTTGCGGCGATGAACCTGCCGTCATTGTCCATGCGGCCTATGTACCTGGTTATCTTGCGCCGCTTCTTCGTCTCCTTCTCGAACCTGCTCGTAGCCGAGAAGAGGTAGTAGAACGACTTCTTCCTGTATTTTGCCTCGATATAGATGCCCTGCTCCTCCCTGAGGCGCTCTATAGCGCTTTTTACCCTCGGTGGAAGCTCTCCGATCTTCATGATTATTATTAGTATGGGTATCTATTTATACTTTTCTGTATCCCATTGATTAAAACGAAGGAATTATTTCGACTGCATTTTACTTATTATGGGTATCCAGATAGCTATTTTGGTAATATTGCATTAATTTTTAGGTAAAAATATGTAATTTTTCTGGGTTTTTGGGGCTGGTACGAGTGCATTCTTATATAAAAGGTATTCCACTATATTGTTGTAAACCCTTTATACTCGTTTTCTGACAGACCCTCACATACCCAATCCCAAGGGCGCATGGTAACCCCATGTGCCCACCAATAATTACTTGCTTATTCTAAATCAGATGTCCTGTAATTTATACCTATTGCTAGCCATCTCTTTTTGATATTAATGGCATGGCTATCCGGAAAGCTGGGCGGGCTTCTCCACAGGGACAAGGTCAAGGGCTGGGGCAACTACGGCAAGGCGAAGGTCAGCTACAGGGATAACACCTTCACTGCATATGTCGCGGACAGCCGCGGCAAGGTCATGAAGGGGCTCATGGGTAGGGAGGCATTGGGGAAGGACGAGGCGATGCTCTTCATATTCGAGAGGGAGGGCAGGCAGGGCTTCTGGATGCTGAACATGAAGTTCAGCATAGACATCGTATGGCTTGACAAGAGCAAGAGGATAACATACATCGCCGAGAATGCCAAGCCCTGCGGCTCGATATTCAACTGCCCGGTGTACAGGCCGAAGGAGAGTTCCCTGTACGTGCTTGAACTTAAGGCGGGAATCGCGCATGAGTTGGGCATGAAGACCGGCGACGCGCTGAGATGGTAGGCCAATAGCCCTGGCAAACGCCATTTAAATCCTTTTAAACCTATTCTACGGATTAATAGTGCCCGGGGATATATTGCAACTAAGAATTTCACAGCCGAAAAAGCTCCCTCAGAATGTCAATGCGGCGTTACGCAAGACAGGCGCGGTGCTGAAGTCATTCAGGTCAGCCGATTTCTCCGGTGCGACCCTGTTCGCCCCGTCGACGCACCTGCTGAAGCACGAGGGAAAGATGGTAAGGCCGGCATTGGTTCTTGTAGGCGCGGACGTACTGGGGGAGCCGCTTCCGGAATTCACGGACCTCGCCGCAGCCGCGGAGCTGCTGCACACATCATCGCTGATACACGATGACATAATAGACGGCGACATGATGCGCAGGGGCACGAAGGCGGTCCACGCGAAGTACGGACAGGCGGCGGCGATACTGGCGGGCGATGCCCTCATATCCAAGGCGGTGGAACTCTCGTCGGCGTACGGGCGCGAGGTTATGCTCTCGATAAGCAAGACAGCGATGCTGATGTGCGCTGGCGAGCTGCTTGACTATGAGTACCAGAGGGGCGGGCGGGTCCCGAGCCTTTCCGACTACATACGCATTGCGCGGCTCAAGAGCGCAAGCATAACGGGCATGTGCTCCAGCATAGCCGCGCAGTACAAGCGCCATCCCTCAAGGAACAGGCTAGAGACCTTCGGCGTGGACTTCGGGATAGCACTACAGATACGTGACGATGTGATAGACTTCATGAGGCTTGACCGTGGCAACGGCTCGATATCAGGTAATGGCGGCCCGAACATCGTAACGACGCTGATCAAGCGTGCAAGGATGGACCGCGACAGGGCGGTGCGAAAGGCAGTATCTATGAACAACAGCTACCTCGACCATGCCGCAGAGATGCTTGCCGGCTCAAGGAACCTCTCGAGATTCGCGGCTTATTCGGAGTTCATAAGGCTTGAGCTTGAATGATCACGGCTTTGTGCCAGTAACTATGAAACCCACCCCGGTGAAGAGCTGGCGCGCGGACACGTCCCTGAAGCCTTCCTCCCTCAGGAGGCGGATAAGGTTGCGCTTGTCGAAGCGGCTGATGCTGTAGTTGAGCCAGTTGTACGCATCCCTGTCTATCAGGTACCCTATAGGCCTCATTATCATCCTGAAATAAAGCTTGAAAAGCAGCCTCTGCGGCAGGTCGTCGGGCAATGCCATCTCCAGTATGACGAACCTCCCTCCCTTCCTCAGCACGCGGCGCAGCTGCTTTGCAAATGCATCGAGATTGTCGAGGTTCCTGAGCACAAATGCTGACGTGGCAACGTCGAACGAGGCGGCGTCGAAGTGCAGTGAGAGCGCATCGCCATTCTCCAGCCTTATGTTGCGGAGGCCAAGCCCCTTGACCTTCCTCCTTGCGATGCCCAGCATATCTCCGTTGAAATCAATCCCGGTGATACGCACGTCCTTTTTCTTCCTGACGGCTTCCCTGTTTATCGCGAGCGCGAGGTCCCCTGTGCCGGTGCCTATGTCGATTATCCTGAACGAGCGCTCAGGCAGCATGGCGGCCATCGCGGCCTCCTTCCGCCAGCCTATGTCAACGCCCATGCTGAAGATGTGGTTCATGGCCTCGTACTTGCCGTGGACCTCGGAAAAAAGGTTCATTATGCGCTCGCTCATGGAATCATTGGTTTGATGCTGTAGCTCACTACTATAATGTTACCGATACTTTATTATTCAATGCAAAACTTCTCAAAGCGCTAGAAAATTATATTAAGCCTTTTCAAGCAAAACCATTTGTATGGCGTCTGAGTTCCTCGCACTTGCGGTGACCGCTTTCTCCCTGGGCCTTGCAAGCATAATCGCATTGAAGTTCAGGATCCCTCCGCTGATAGTCTTCCTCCTCATGGGGATGATCGCGGGCACGTACGGCTTCCTTCAGTCGAACACGATAATAACCTTCATAGGCAATCTCGGCAGCGTGCTCCTGCTCTTCGCCATCGGGACAGAGTTCTCCATATACAAGCTCTTCAAATCGGGGTTCTTCAAGGAGGCCAAGACCGCCCTAGTGGAGGTGGGCGTGACCTTCTTCCTCCTGTACCTGTTCTTCTCGCTCTGGCTCAGCATAAGCGTCGCGCTGATACTCGCGCTTGCATTCTCAATAACCAGCACGGGCATATCCCTCAAGCTGCTGCAGGAGCTCAACATGAGCAAGAAGTTCGACATACCCCTCATAATAAAGATAAGCGTGATAGAGGACCTGCTCGCTGTGCTCATGTTCACATTCATAAGCTCCTACTCTCTCTCCCAGGGGCAACCGTTCAACCAGGTAGTCGAATCGTTCATACTGTCGATAATACTGTTCGTCATGGCGTACTACGCGTTCTACGTCTTCCTCAACAAGTTCCTCTTCAGGTACGAGATAAAGGAGGAAGATCTACTGATGCTGGCGCTCGGAGTGCTCCTGCTGCTCGTGTCTATAGCCGGGGCCCTGAACCTATCCACGTCGTTCGGCGCATACATCTCGGGGAGCATAGTGAGCATATGGAAGGACAGGTGGAAGAGCATAGATGCGGACCTGAAGAAATTCTCCTACATATTCATCTCCATATTCTTCCTCTCCATAGGGCTGCAGGTGAGCCTTCTTAACGTAGATTTCCTCATGCTGTTGATAATACTGCCGGTGGTGCTAGTTGTCAAGTTCGCAGGCGTCTTCGCCGGCACGCAGGTCTCATACTGGAGCTCTAGGCTCTCGTTCTTCAACTCCATAGGCATGCTGTCAAGGGGAGAGCTGACGCTGGTTCTGGTCAGCGCCGCGGTCACATCAGGGCTGCTGCCGCAGGGCTATCTCGGCCTCGCGGCGCTCGTAGTGTTCCTCACCGTGGTTGCTACGTTCATAATGCTGACAAGGTCTGTCGACATGTACACGGCGATACGCATACGCTTCCCTAAAGTCAGGATAGGACACCAAGCAAGGAGATGGCATTAGCACACGCACGAATGCGTTAAGGCTGCGTATATCCGTTATACCAGTAGCCTATGTAATTGATAGGGCCGTTCGTCTGGTCGTTGTCGCTGTTCCCGGAATAGTCGTTGGCGTCACCGTTGAGCGGCCACCACCCGAGTATGTACTGCGCGCTTATCGGCACGCCGCCTATGCCTTCCATATAAAGGGTATGCACCTGGCCCGCTGTCATGGAGATGTTGTAGAACTGGAAGTTTGAGAGCATGCCGTTATACTTCGCTCCGGAGCCGCAGTTCGTAGAGTCGGAGGCTCCAAGCGAATAAAACATCTGATTCGCACCGCCAGGGACCGAGCGCGTGCCGCTTCTGCTGCCTCCCTGCACACCGTCAACATATCCGGTGTACGTGCTCCCATCATACGTCATTATTATATTGCTCCATTGGTCTGTAGGAACCTGCCCTACGGAGATGCACGGCAGGCTCCACATCCTTATGTAGGCGTTCCCGTTCACGAGCTCTATCCAGCTGTCGTGCCAGGCTCCGCCCCTTGAAAGCTCATCCACAACTATGCCGCTTGAAGAAGTCGGATCAACCCATATGGATATCGTGAACGGCTGGGCCCTGTTGTTCAATGTGCCAAAGCCATTGCCCTGGACCGCGCTGCTGGACCCGGCCAGGCCCAGCACATATTTTGGTATTGCACTGAGACATTGGCCCACAAAGTTGGCTCCCTGCGAATTCCTCACCGCCTGGCATGAGCCTGGCGAAGCCTTAAGCGTAAAATAATAGGGGTTGAATATCCCTATCTCGTACAGAGCAACGAGAACTATTGCTATTACGAGTATCGCCCATCCGTATGTCATCAGATACTCCATTGCGGACTGGGACTTGAACCCTGCATACTCTGATTTTCTCATGCGATTCATATTAACACCAAGGAAAGAATAAAAAATGGTAGCACCATCCAAAGGGCTGCGCATAAGCTATTTAAGCGTTCCAAGAAGAGTTAAAGAGAAGGCGACTTGGGATGGCTCTTGAGGCATGCGGCTACTCTATAGCTCTAGACACCCATGACTCTAAGGCTGATGTCAATTTCGTCTCCCATGCGCACTCCGACCATACGTCCGGGCTCAGGAAGAGCAAGAAGGTCATAGCGAGCGCGGCGACGATGGACCTTATAGAGGTGAGGAAGAGGTCGAGGTTCGATGCCCTCGAGATACCGCAGGGCATCAGGATGCTGAACTCGGGCCACATGCTCGGCTCGAAGCAGCTTTATGTAGAGAACGGGGAAACAGGCATCTCCTTCCTCTACAGCGGCGACTTCCAGATGCAGGAATCGCAGGTCGCGGACAGGATAGAGACCACCGAGGCGGATGTGCTTGTGATAGATTCGACGTACCCCTACCCTGACGTGCAGTTCGACGACAGATCAGAGACGATAACTGCCATACAGCACTACGCGACGGCCAAACTCGACTATGGTGTAACCCTCTTCGGTGCGTACACGATGGGGAAGGCCCAGGAGATGATACGGATACTCAACGAGGCCGGCATAGCCCCTTTCGTGAGCTGGAAGATAGCCGAGATCTGCGAGGCCTATGGAAGGCACAACGTGAGGCTGGACTACCTGCCTTACAAGGACGACAATGAGCTCAGCGCTCTCGCCAAAAGGGTCTCTGTGGGAGTGGTCGACGTGGGCCGCGTTGAAGAGGTCAGGAGGACGGTCTCGGAGAACGCTAACAGGAGGGTGTTCACCGCCGTAGCCACAGGATTTGCGAAGATGTTCAAGTTCAATACTGATGTACAGTTCACGCTTTCGGACCACGCGGACTTTGCGCAGTCGGTAGAGTACATAGGCCTGTGCAATCCGAAGGTCATCTACACGTGCGGAGGCAACTCGCAGGTATTCGCCAAGAACCTGAGCGCGAAGGGCTACAATGCGCATCCCGTGTGGGACATGTCCGAGATATGCAACGTCGCCTCGCTGCTCACTTCCAAGATAAGATGATGTGGTAGGCGGGCCTGCAGTCCCGCCCCTGTTTCTAGGTGACGCCAAGCCTCCTTGGCATTCGGTATTATGCATGAAAACAAATATAAGCTTTACCATAGATAAAAGATTTTATAGCAACATATAAATATTTTACTTGTGTAAATGACATTGCAAAGAGCGTAGCCATACGCTATAAAAGCTGGCACTATTTCTAGGTGTGGCATTCCTGATTTTGGGTGACTATATGGGTAGTGTAAACTATGGGCATAGGAATGAGAAGCAGCTCAGGAAGACCATCGCGAAGATGCTCGAAGAGGCATGTTTCGCCGCTCAGGACCCGCGCATAACTGAGGACCTCTGCAAGGCGGTGCACCTCCTCGTGGAGGGGTATGCAAACTGCAGGGAGTTCGGGCGCACGGGGCTGAAGCGCAGATGGTACGAGGCAACGGCATACATATCGCAGGAAAGGATCGAGTGCGAACTCGTACAGGGTGTGGCGGGCTCTTCGCCGCCATGCCGCACGGCCCAGCCAGCCTCCTGGCGCTCAGCCAGGGCTCTCCTGCACGACGCACCGGCCGTTCTGGAGCGCGCAGCCCAACTTCCCGGCAAGCATATAGTCCGGGCATATCTCCGCCTTTGGATAAGTCAGCGAATACTGCTGGGACAGCTCGACCTTGTAAGCCATGTTCGGGCATATGAACTGGTTCGGGACGTTGTTGTCGCAGCCGCTTATCAGCTGCAGGTAGCACTGCGAGGCAGAAGTGGCGTTGAACACGGACTGGTTTACCGTGAACCCGTTCTTCTCGGCGTTCTGCACCTCCTGCTGCGCGCTGACGGCAACTATGGTCTGGTTCACGGTGGTCGAGCTGCTGGATGAGGCATTGGAAGTGGTCGTGCTCGTGCTCTGCTGCGCGGAGCCCACAAGGTAGAAGATTATGAATATCGTGATTATCCCTATGGCTAGAATCGACAGTATCACTGTGAGCGGGTCCCTGCCATCCATAATACAATGTCTACAAGAAACAATATAAATAAGGCGTTACCAGCTATCTAAACTATGAACAAGAGGGGCGAAGGCGGTGCGATCACTGGCGAGGCACCGGCATGGCTTCTGTGCTACGACATGCTGATAAAGGTAAAGGACGAGCTCACGCTCGAGGCCATAGACATACTCCACGACGAGATAAAGGCCAAGCACATCGACATCACAGGTTATGTCTCCCTGCTGCCCGACAAGTCCGATGAGCTGCAGCGTGACATGTACATAATAAACAACCTCCTGATCAGGGAGAACGAGATAAGGGAGCAATACGCAGCGTACCTCGAAGACAGCTCAGGTACTACTGACGGGAAGGAACTCGCAAGGGCCGAGGAGCTGAAGAGGTTCCTTCTCGCGCTCGATGCCATCTCGATGCTCATGGGCTACAGCAGGCTCGTGGCGAAATGGGCCGAGGACACAGGTGAGTTCTACGATTCTTCGGATCCTGCCGAGATAGTCAGGAGGACGATGGAGCCGGAGGGGCAGAGGCGCCAGCTGGCCGAGTACATACTCTCCAGCGCAAAGTTCAGGAAGAGCGATGCGCTCAGCGAGGATGAATTCGAGATAATAAGGAGGTCATTGAGGTCATAGCAACGTTTAAATACCCAGCCCCATAGTATTAGTAATGGGTATGTTTCATGGGAGAAAAACCGAAACTTGTATTCGTATTGGTATTTCTAGGCGCGCTCGCGATTCTATACGGCTCAGTGAATCTTATATACCAGGCGAACGGCATGGTAGGCGGCATCATAGGCATATTCGGCGGACTCCTTTCGCTGCTCTCGTCCATAATGCTTTACAGCAGCAAGGAGGCGACGGTCAAGCAGTGGTCGAGCATCGCGCTGCTTGCAGCATTCCTGAGCACTGCGGCATTCTATAACATCTATCTCGGCTTTTCGTTCGTCATAATAGGCAGCATCCTCGGCCTGACGCACCAGGATGTGATAGTAGGAAAGGAGATATTCATAGTTACACTGCTCGGAGGAATAGCGCTCTTCATAGGCTCCATATTCCTGATAAGCACCAGCGGCTCCCTGCTCATAATAGAGACCGGGCTCATAGGCGCGCTTCTCGGCATCTTCGTGATAATGAACGCCACCAAGCTCTACGGCAGCACGCCAGAATTCATACAGAGGATCTCGCTCTCGATACTCATCATCGGCGTGATAAGCCTCTCCGTAGACCTTCTCTCAATATCGCTTGCGATACGCGCCGTCCTGCCCATAGGCATAGCCGTCGGCACAATACTCACCATAACGGGCAGCTACTCCGGCTCGATCCTGCCGAACATCTATGAGCACAACAGGAAGAGGGAGGCTGCAGCCAGCAAGAAGGGCGCAAGAAGGACGGGCAGAAGGCGCTGACTGATGCTTAGGATAGGATACCATGTCTCCATAGCGAAGGGCCTGGACCTCGCATTCGACAGGGCGAAGGCGGTCGGCTGCACAGCGATGCAGTTGTTTGTATCCAACCCCAGAGGATGGAGCGTTGACAGGCCCGGAGCGGCCGTTGAGAAAGCATTCTCAGCGAAGAGGCGGGAATTCGACATCGTTCCTGTAGCACATATGCCATACCTGCCGAATCTCGCATCCTCGAATCCCATGATATCCTCAAGATCAATCCTTTCGCTTAGGTCAAACCTATCGTCATGCAACTCGCTTGGCATAGGATATCTAGTGGCGCATCTCGGGAGCCACATGGGCAACGGGAAGGAGAAGGGCATCTCTAACATAATCGATGCGCTTGACAGGGTAGCCGACGATGTAGGCAGCGTGAGGATACTGCTCGAGAACCAGGCGGGGCACAGGAACAGCATAGGCGCGGACCTCAACGACCTCTCGGAGATACACGACAGGGCCTCGATTGCGAGGGCTGGGAAGCTGGGCTTCTGCCTCGACACATGCCACCTCTTCGCGGCCGGATACGACATAAGGAAGGCCGATGCGATCGATGTCATAAAGAAGGACATCGGCCTGAATCTGGTCCATGTGCTTCACATGAACGACGCAAAATTCGAGCTCGGCTCAGGAAAGGACAGGCACGAGAACATAGGCTTCGGCCTCATAGGGAGGGAGGGCTTCCGCGTCTTTCTCGCTAATGGCGAGATACGGAAGAAGGTGCTGATACTCGAAACTCCGGCGAACGCGGAGCTGAAGCCAGGATACGAGCTCCGGATCCTCAAGGGCATGGCGTAAAGATTTCAGCATCTGCAGACTGGTGATTCTTATGCTGTGGTTCAAAAAGGACGAGAATACGGTAGGCGAGATAAGGAGCAGGCTTTCTTTGGGCAGATTTTTTGCCGGCATGCCTGCTTGGCGCTGGAAAAGGGTGCGCTTCAGAAGGCTCTCCATAGATCCAGGCAGGGGCATAAACCCGCACATCGTCATAGTTGGCGAGAGCGGCAGCGGGAAGTCGAGCCTCTGCAGGCTCATCGCAAGCAGCATCGCAAGGAGCGGCGCGCACGTTGCGATACTGGATCCGCACAACGAGTACCTAGGCCTTGCGGAGCGTATAGGCGCGCGCGTGTACGACGCGTCGTACAACGCGATAAACCTCTTCGATCTAGATGGCATGGAGGAGAAGGAGAGGGCGAGCGAGATCATGGGCCTCTGCAAGAGGATCTTCAGGCTCGGCGAGGTCCAGGGCTACACGCTCTACAGGTGCATAATGTACACGTACATGGTGGCCGGCAGCAGGGGCAGGGTGCCGAACATGAACGACCTGCTCTTCACGATAAAGGCATTCAGGAGGAATGCGAAGGCAGGAGAAGCGGCAGTGCTTGAGGGCCTTGAGCGTAGGATCTCGCTCATAGCCGGCGGCACAAGCGCAAGGCCCGCGAGCATGGACAAGGTCATAGGAGGAAACAGCGTCTTCCTGCTCTCCAAACTCCACACTGGCGAGGCGCAGACGGTGTACATGGAAGGCTTCCTGAGGAAGGTCTATGCTAGGATGCTCTCCCTGGAGAAGAGCGGGCATGCGAGGCTCTATATAGTCATAGACGAGGCTGGAAAGCTTGGAGACAACCCGGTACTGGGCAAGCTCGCTGCCGAAGGGAGGAAGTACGGCATAGGGGTTGTTGCGATAGCGCAGCGCGCGAAGAGCATAGACGCCAACATGCGCAACAACGCATCGCTCTTCATCTCCTTCTATCAGCGCGAACCGGAGGAGCTGAACTACGTAGCGAACTTCGTGTCGGGAGGCAACGAGCTGGGCAGGTTCATCGAGGTCAAGAGGGCGATAAGGAACCTAGGGAGGGGAAGCGCGGTCGTGCTGAGCCAGAGCTTCAGGGAGCCCCTTGTCGTGGACTTTGACAGCATAGAGGTGCCTGCAACGAACCTTGAGTTCAGCATAGTTGACGCATCGACAAAGGCGATAAGCGAGGGCGAGCTGTTGAGAAGGCTCCGCGCTGAAGGCAGGAAGAGTGGCGAGATAGACGAGGTGATAAGCAGGCTGATCCTTGAAGGGACGTTGCAGCGGCACGCGGTAAAGTCTGGAACGGAATACGATGGCAACTGGTACATCTCGATGCAGAGGAACAGCGCGGAGCATGACGTATGCGTCGCCATAATAAGCAGGCATCTCTCGTCGCTCAAGATTCCGAACAGGATATACAACAGCTCCTACGGGCCTGACGTGATAGCCTATTCCAACGGGCGGAAGATAGCGATAGAGTACGAGACAGGGACGAAAAGCCCGGAGCAGACGGGGAGGATGGTAAACTTCAGGAGGGGCGCATACGCCTCGGTAACGATAGTTGCCAACGACCGATTCTACGCCAAATACCTGGGCATCGATGGCGCCCGCATCGTAAGGCTATCGGACATCCTGAATGCCAGGTCCATTGACATCCTGGGGTAAAATTTTATATAATCAATGGTATAATTAATTATGGAGGGATTGAGAACCGTCACCCGTGGCAGGAAGCTTGATCCAACATCGGAAAGGCTGATTCCTGAACTAACTCCTGCTGTAACTCCCGTCAATAAGGTCATGACTTTAGAGGAGGCTCTGGACCGGACCGCAGAGCTTGCGGAGAAGGCATTAAGCCGCGGGACTTTCGGCGTCGCTGGGCTTCTGACAGGGCCCGGCGGAATGGTCTATGCAGAGGCGATGAACATGACGCAGAGGAAAGGAAAGCCCTACGATCCGACAGGGCACGTGGAGAGGCAGCTCATAGACTGGTACTTCGAAGCCGCGAGAGCAGGGGCGAAGCTGCCTCCGCCCGGGCATATGCTCATACTCTCGTCCCTGGACCCCTGTGCGATGTGCTCGGGTTCCACCATAAAGGCGGGATTCAAGACAGTTGCGATAGACTTAGACGGCGGCGAGGCGGGCATACACGACGTCCATGGACTGCCGCACAGGATGCCCAGGGAGCTCTGGGCGGTTGCGGAATCGAGCATACATCTCATAACCTCCAGGTCTGGCCGCGCCCTTCTTTCACGGCAGTTCCCTGAATCGGAGGCGCCTGGCCCAAAAAGGCTGAGCGGCATCATAGAGAGATGCAGGAATGCGTTCGAGCATTCGTACCTGCAGATGCTTTATGGCCTCGAGAAGAACCGCAACGGCGCAGCAGGGGACCTCAGGACGCTGCTGCGCGACCTTCACTCGGAATTGCCCGACACGCTGGAGATCCCGCCAGCCGAGATACATACGGTTGCTGGAGGCAACCGGAGAGTCATTGAGGGCCTCCTTGGCGATGAAAGGGTGTGCCTCATAGACCCTCACGGCAGGCCGCTTCTGATTGCGAGGGGCAGGGAAGAGCTGTCACCGATAAGGATAGCCGTCATAGAGCTTGTGAGGAGCTACTCTCAGTTCCGAAGCCATGTGCACGACAGCCATGGCATAGACATGCCAGGCATGAAGAGCCTATCGGTGCTCATGAGAGATGCGCCAGCCACCCCAATCGATGCTTTCCACCAGCTCGGTTCGATGGGCACATTCGTTCTTGAGAAAGGGCATGAGGGAGGCATGCCGCTGTTAGCATACCTGAACGGCGATGACGGCAGGATCAGGAGATACGCAGGCGCATTGCCTCCGCACTACACCAGGCACGAGGGCTTCTTTGCGGGGACGTTGCCTTTCTAGAACGCGGCTTTCGTAGATAACTTTTAAGAACGTATCTTGGCTAATTCTCGCTGTGGTGATGTGATGGACAAAGACGATAGGATAGGATACGCCATAGACGTGATAAAGAGCAACGGCATAAAGTGGGTTGACCTGCAATTCACGGACCTCCTTGGGAGGCTGCAGCACGTGACCGTGCCTGCAGACCAGTTCGACAGGGAGGCGTTCAGCGAGGGATTCGGCAAGCTCGACGGCAGCAGCATAAAGGGCTTCACCGAGATATACGAGAGCGACATGGTCCTTATGCCGATACCGGAAAGCGTCAGGCCCATACCTTGGGCACCTGGGGTTGCAAGGATAACGGTTGAGATACACAGGGGCGCGAAGTCCGGCAGGTTCGAGAGGGATCCGAGGGGCATAGCGGAGAAGGCCGAGACGCATCAGAAGGAGCTCGGCTACACAAGCTACTTCGGTCCGGAGCCTGAGTTCTTCATCTTCGATTCCGTTAACCTCGACATCGCGCAGCCGAGCTCGGGCACGGGATACAAGATACACTCGAACGAGGCGCCGTGGGAGAACGCGGGCGGATACATAATAAGGCACAAGGAGGGATATTACCCTGCTGAGCCCATAGACAGGATGAGCGCCATAAGGATGGAGATAATAACACTTCTTAAGGAGAACTTCGGCTTCCAGATAGAGGCCGCGCACCACGAGGTTGCCACCGCAGGGCAGTGCGAGATAAACTTCAGGTACTCAACGCTTGTTGACACGGCAGACAAGCTCCAGATGCTCAAATACGTGGTGAGGAACATCGCGCACAGCCACGGCATGATCGCTACGTTCATGCCGAAGCCGATGTTCGGCGACAACGGCAACGGGATGCACACCCATTTCAGCATATGGACGCTCAACCAGAAGAACATGATGTACGACAAGGACGACCATTACGCGGAGCTGAGCAGGGAGGGAAGGCACGTGATTGGTGGCATCCTCAAGCATGCGCCGGCGCTCTCGGCGATAATATCGCCGACTGTCAACAGCTACCACCGCCTGATACCGGGCTTCGAGGCCCCCGTGTACCTCGCGTGGAGCAGGTCGAACAGGAGCGCAGTGATAAGGGTGCCTACATATTACAAAGGAATTGAAAAGGCGAAGAGGATAGAGTACAGGGCTCCGGATCCGACCTGCAACCCGTACCTGGCCTTCTCGGCGATCCTCATGGCAGGGCTCGATGGATTGAAGAACAAGGTCGAACCAGGTGACCCGGTGATCGATGAGAGCATATACGAGATGACAGTGGCGAAGAGGAAGGAGCTCGGCATAAGGGAGATACCGAAGAGCCTTGACCAGGCCCTCGATGCACTTGAAGCTGACCACGAATTCCTAAAGCCCGTCTTCAGCAGCGCTCTTCTCGATACATACATAGATCTCAAGAGGGACGAGTGCAGGATGATAGCGTCCTACCCGCATCCGATGGAGCTCTACCAGTACCTTGACGGCTAGGTAAAATTAAATAGTTTGGTCTTGTAATAAGTTCTTGCGTGATTAGAGATGAGCAAAGACACGGTTACGATTGGCCTCATACAGATGAGCGTAGGTACCGATACGAGCGCAAACCTTGAAAAGGCAGTAAAGAGGATACGCGAAGCTGCGAAGAAAGGAGCGGAGATAGTCTGCCTGCCTGAGCTCTTCAGATCAGAGTACTTCTGCAAGGAGGAAGAGACCGAGAAGTTCAAGCTTGCCGAAACCATACCAGGCGAGACCACAGAGGCGCTTTCGAAGATCGCGAAGGAACTCGGCGTTGTCGTAATAGCGGGCATATTCGAGAAGCGGGCGCGAGGCTTATACCACAACTCAGCGGTGATAATAGATGCGGACGGCTCTATCGCTGGAAAGTACAGGAAGATGCACATACCCGACGACCCGCACTTCTACGAGAAGTTCTATTTCTCGCCGGGCGACCTCGGCTTCAAGGCGTGCCAGACTAGATACGGGAAGGTTGGTATACTCATCTGCTGGGACCAATGGTATCCGGAAGCGGCAAGGCTTACCGCGCTTCTCGGCGCGCAGATCATATTCTACCCGACCGCGATAGGCTGGCTGTCAGGTGAGGAGACCAGCTCCAAGGACATGGAGTACGCATGGGAGACGATACAAAGAAGCCATGGGATTGCAAACGGCGTGTTCATTGCCTCCGTGAACAGGGTGGGAATGGAAGGCAACATGAGATTCTGGGGCTCATCGTTCGTGTCAGGCCCTTTCGGAGAGACGCTGGCCAAGGCGGGCAAGGACGAGGAGATTCTCATAGCAAAATGCGACATGGACAGAATTGACGACACGAGGCATAACTGGCCTTTCCTTAGGGACAGGAGGATAGATGCGTACAAAGGGATTGCATCAAGGTTCCTCGAAGATGAATAACCAAGTGACATAAATGACTGAGACGCCTTTTTCACTCGGCTACAAAATGCCTGCGGAGTGGGAGGAGCATGATGCAACCTGGCTTTCATGGCCAAAGGACCCCGAGAGCTTTCCTGAGGAGATCCTGCCAAGGGTCGAGGATTCCTACATCAGGATGATAGACGCTTTGCACAGGAACGAGAGGGTATGCCTTCTGGTTGATGATGAAAAATCCGAAAGGCGCGTGGCCCAGTTGCTCAAATCAAACGGCATAGACAGCACCAATATTGCCATGCACAGAATTCCTACAAGCGACGTGTGGTTCAGGGACTACGGCCCCATATTCGTGACAAAGAAGGGCGGGGTGGCGTTTACACGCTGGAGATTCAATGCGTGGGGCGGCAAGTACGAGGAGCTGAAGCGCGACGCGCAGATTCCTGACAAGATTCCGTTGGGAGGCATACGCGGCTTCAACGTGCAGATGGTCCTTGAGGGCGGCTCGATAGACATGAACGGGCTCGGGACGTGCCTGACTACGGAGCAGTGCCTGCTCAATAGTAACAGGAATCCGAGCATGGGCAAGTCGCAGATAGAGAAGAACCTCGCAGATTACCTTGGTGCAACTAACATAATCTGGCTGAAGAGTGGCATAGAAGGAGACGACACCGATGGCCATGTGGACGATCTGGCGAGATTCGTGAACAGGGACACGGTGGTTTGCGCCGTAGAGTCGAACCATCGAGATGACAATTACAATGCACTGAAGGACAACTATGCGATACTTGAGCAGGCAAAAGACCAGGACGGGAAGAAGCTGAAGGTGGTACAGATCCCGATGCCAGGAAAGGTGCTGTACAATGGCCAAAGGCTTCCCGCAAGCTACGCCAACTTCTACATCGCAAACAAGACAGTGCTCGTGCCCATATTCGACGATCCGAACGACCAAAAGGCGCTTGGAATACTGGGAAAGCTCTTCCCTGAAAGGAAGGTTGTAGGAATCAACTGCAGGGACCTTGTTTACGGCTTCGGCTCGATACACTGCGTCACGCAGCAGCAGCCCAAGACCCCCCGAGTGGATTCAGATCTTGGTGTTGGATAGGTCCTGCGCAACGTACAGGTCTATGGGATTCTTGTCATCAGTAAGTATCGGGTAGCCGGTTGTGTTTATCTGCTGCGGATAGTATTTGGACATCAGCAATGCAGTCTGATTTGCACCCAGAGTGCTGTTGAAGATCTCGGCAAAATACTGCGCAGAGTAGCGCTGCTTGTCCGTGCTCGCTATGATTATAACATTCTGCAGCTGCGTTTGGTTCTCCGGATTTAGCGCAAACACGTAAAGGTTAGGGAATACCGATCCATAGGTCTTGTACAGCGCCCTGAAGGCTCCTGAGCCGTTGCCCGCAAGCGGCGATAGGACATTGATGAACAAGGACCCGTTCTCATCCAGATGCGCCTTTATCTCGTTCGCCGCCTCGACTGTTGTAAGCTGGTATGGTATAGAGAATGCCGATCCGTAGGTGTCCAGCACGATCATATCGTACTTCTTGGTGGTGTTGCCAAGGTAAAAGCGCGCGTCCTGGTTGTACAGATGGACCCTGCCGCTGCTTCCGTTAAGCCCGAAGTACCTTTCCGCCACCTGTATCACAACTGGATCTATCTCCACGATATCCATGTTTGCGGTAGAATTACGGTACAGGTCCTCCGCCATCGCGCCACCGCCAAGACCCAGATAAAGGGCGCTTGAGACATCTGGCTTCCCATCGTAAAGCAGGCGCTGGTACTCGTAGTAGCTGCTGGCATTGGTATAATTCTGGTACTGTATTGTCTGGAGGCTGAGATCCGTTACCAGAAGAAGCCTTCCTGATGAGTTAAGCACCTGAAGATGATAGTATGGCGTGTCCGTCTGATAGATGACACTGCCTTGATAGAGATTAGGCGCAGGTATGGCGGGGAACAGGGAGATGGCTATCATCAAAGCCAATATCGGAATACCGCGCTTCCCGAATGCAATTAAGCCCGCGATAACGAGCGCGATCGCGGTGAAGATGAATGTGTCCCTCAGCCCGATGCCTGGAACAAGGACATACCCGGTAAGCAGGGCACCCACAATGCCTCCGAATGTTGCAATCGCATAAAGATTTCCTGCGCCCTCGCCTACCATCTTAACTCCCTTGACCTTGAGCCTGACAGAGAATGGGGATACCATCCCCAGAAGGACGTTCGGCACAGCAAAGAGGATAATGGCTGCCGCCAATGGGCCGTACTCGAAGCCCAGAAAGACGCTTATCGCCACAAGCACATTCGATGAGAATATCGGGGTGACGGCTATGAAGAGTGCCGATGCGAAGATGAATATTGACATGATTCTTATGTCAGGGCGCCGGTCGGCGATTCTTCCGCCGAGGTAGTATCCAACGGCAAGCGCGCCGAGCACAACGGAGATTATGCTGGTCCACGTGAAGATTGTATTGCCGAGATACGGGGCGACCAGCCTTGCGCCGGCTATCTCGACTATGAGAATCGCCATGCCGACTATGAAGACGATCAGTTCGAGCCTTCCGAATTTCATCCATAGCCACCGCGATAATCAATGTTACCTACTTGTTTAGATAAATCTTTATGGTGTCGCCAACCCTTACCCCGGTCCTGTTAAAAAATCCCGCCTTTGTCTCTATCATGTAATTTGCGGTCGAATTTGGCGCGTAGACAACGCAGCTCGTCTGATCAGGGTCATAAGAGACGCAGGTAGCGGTCGTGATCATGTACACCACCGTAGAGTTACGCACCCACATCACATCGGTGGGCGAGTAGGTGTTCTTCATCCATTCGTCCCAGTAACCGCTGCTCGGGAAGATTAGCAGCGCGAAGGTGCTATCGGTTATGTTGGTGTCGTTCATGAGCCCTTGCCGGAGCTGCTGCGGCGTTACGTCAATCTGTGTGAAGTTGTATCTGGTACCGTTGAAGACAAAATAGCCCGATTTTGGCCCGTAGCTCTGCTCCGAATAGTATATGAGGGCCGCAAAGATCACTATGACGATCACAATTGCAGCGGCCATTCCCCGAAGGTTTTGATATTGCGACATGGATGGCTTTGCCATGTATCTTATTCAATACCGACATTATAAAAGATTTCCACCGGTAACCGAAGCCTGGGCAAGCTATAATTAGGTTTGCTCATACAATTACATTATGCCGCGGAATTACCCGCCGAACAGATACGCGAACATGGCGATACTGCTGAGTTTTGCATCGCTAGTTCTGCTGCTAATCATAGTGTTTAACATTCAGTACCTGGCCATAGCTTATGGGATAGGCTCGGGGGCGGCCATACAGAGCACCGCAGACCATGCAAACGTCACATCCATACTAAGCGCAACTGCTGCTGGCGTAAACGCACTGTACAACTCGATACTGGCTGATTACGTTGTGCTTATCGTCTCTCTCGGGATGCTCATCTCGTCCGTCTTGCTCTACCGCTACAGGGCGAACATATTCGGCGCGGAGGCGAAGGGCTACGTCACACTTCATGGCATGCTTACAATAATCTACTTCCTGCTCTTCACGATAAACAACGCCAATTCGCTGATCTCGCTGGGCACATACTACATTGTAGTAGTGTATGCGGCGCTGCTTCTATCGGCATCGATAGACATATATGTGGTATTCGCGCGTTACGTGTTCCCTGCAAGGGCCCTGACCGTGAGGACGGACTTCGCCCTTGACCCGTCAAGGCCGTACACCAACCTGATAAGAATCAAGGACAACATCTTCTCGCAGCTCTCCGGCAAGGTGTGCGTGGTCGACAAGCACATGAACTCCGTAGGCATCGAGAATTTCTATAGGCTGATACAGGACAACCTCAAAGGGGTGACGGAAATAAACATACTTACCTCAGGTGACATGCTTGACATGGAATTCTCGCGCAACTACCTTGACTGCAAGAACGATATCGAGAACGCCGGTGCGAAAATTGAGGTAAGAGTGATGCGTGACGAGGATTCTGCTGTGCAGCACGAGAGGTTCGTCTTCGACGACAAGAGCGCCTACAAGGTGCCTCCCTTCAACATAATACACAAAAAAAGCGAGCACATAACAAGGATAAAGCTCTCCGATGCAAAAAAACGCTTCGGGGAGCTGTATGAGAAAGCTACAAAGTATGAGAACTTCGTATCAAAGAATGGGAAGACAAAGAAAGGATGAGACTGTAGCTTGAACGCCTTTTGTCATAAATACCTCTCAAGCGAGGCTGCAATTTCTATCAATTCCTCGCGTATCCCGGGCTTAAGATCCGAGGTTTCGATCAAGGCTCGTGCATCGCCAGGCCTGTCCTCTTTTAAGAGTTTGCTGAATGCGTCTATGGTAAGCGGGTCAAGATCAGCAATCTCTTCAGGATCGGCTTTCCGGCCAGCTACACTAGCCGCAAAGAGATTCCTATCCGTACGCAGCATTTTGGTGTATGCAGTCGCTATTGCCTTGATGACGGGCCTTGGCAATCCCTGGCGTTCAGCAATCTTGATAGGATTGTAAAGGATTCCAGTACCCATGCGCGCCATATCCCCAGTACCTCCCAGGAAGAGCTCGGTAACCTCCTCTTCGGTAATGTTAAGATGCCTATAGTGCAGAAGCTCTTTTGCAATTTCAGGCCTCTGCTTTGCCAATGCCTTTTTTGCCAAGTCGATGATTACCGCCTTTATTTTAT
>JAGWHJ010000030.1 GCA_028866835.1 Microcaldota archaeon
GATGTTCTTCTGTGACCTTTAAGGTTGCTGTATTGTCTCCATAATACTTTATGGTATATAATCTACCTGTATAAGGCCTTTTCTGTAGATGGTAAACCTCCCTATATCTTCCATTATGTGTTAGTACCCTCTCACCGAACTCCACATTTTCAATGTTTTTTGGTCCAGTCTCGGTAACTATCTTCGTTCCTGCTGTAAAGCACCCTTCTATGTAAGTTACGTCGGCGCCTTCATCGGCTATTATGAGCGTCCTTTCGAACTGCCCAGAATTCTTTGCGTTGATCCTGAAATAAGCATTGAGCGGCATCGGAACCTTGACGCCCTTCGGCACGTGGATGAACGAGCCGCCCGACCAGACTGCCGTGTTCAATGCTGCGAACTTATTGTCCGTTGGCGGTATCTCCTTGCCCCAGTACTTCTTCATCAGCTCGGGGTACTTCTTCACGGCAGTGTCCGTATCGGTGAAGATTATGCCGAGGCTTTCTAGCTCCTTGTTTATGTGCGAGTATACCACCGAGCTGTCGAACTGCGCCTCTGCTCCGGCGAAGAACTTCCTCTCGGCTTCGGGAACGCCGAGCTTGTCGAAGGTCTGCTTGATGTCGTCAGGGACGTTCTCCCACTTGTTTGCCTCCTTCGCCTTCGGGTTCATGTAGTAATAGAAGTCATCGAACTTTATCCTGCTGAGGTCCGCGCCCCACATTGGCATGGGCTTGCTCTCGAATATCTTCAGGGCCGTGAGCCTCTTCTCGAGCATCCACTCCGGCTCTCCCTTGAGCTTTGATATCTTCCTTACAACATCCTCGGAGAGCCCTTTCGGGAACTCGTCGTAGGAAACATCCTGGTAAAAGCCGTACTTGTCCACGTATTCGTTCCTTTCGACGATCTCTTGTAGCCCTTCATTTACCATGACTTCACCTGATTAGACCTTTCCTGCGTGCGAGAACTGGCATCCAAACTCGTTCATGGCCTTGCATACCGTGCATATGCACATGTTGACGGCGCCCTCCTTCCCCGCGGCTATGCTGCCTATCGAGCCGTCTATCTCGCCCTTCTTTATGCGGCTGACCAGCTCCTCGATCCTGTCGGAGTACTTCCCGCTAAGGTACTTGCTCACAGCAGCCTGCGCAACTCCGAGCCTGTTCGCTATCTCTGTCTCCTTCATCCTGTACTTCTCCTTGAGCTCCCTGGCGATGAGCAGCCTTACCGCAGGGACGATCTCCTTTGTAGCCCTCTCATATCCGTTAAGCATGGGATCACAGAAATATAACTCGGTTATATTATATCCAGCAGAACATTTATAAACAATTAGTCATGCGGCGTAACTCATCTTGCATTTGAGAAGGTGAGGTTCACTATCCCTATAGGCGCGTACGCGTTGCTGCTGCTGCCGACAAAGAGCAGGTAGTTGGCCTGCGTGCCCGCGAGCAATGTCGTGTTCACCTGGTAGTGCCTGAGCTGCGGCGTGACGTTAAGCGTCGCTATGGTGCTCACCCCGGTGACCGTCCTGCGGCCTATGTAGAGTATCGCGTTCGGCGCCTGGAGCGAGAGCGCGTCGAAGCTTATCATTGAATTGACTGCATAACTCCTGTTCGAGTAGATCAGGGGATAGATGCTGGTATTCGCCCTGACGTTCGGATACGGCGCATAGAGCAGCATGTCCCCGTTGTTCACGGGCACCCATACGATGCTCCCCAATGTGCCTGGCAGCCGCTCCTCGCCCCATTCAGAAAGTATCGGGTAACCGAGGTACTGCCTGTATATCGAGCTGTTTATCGCGCCGAGCGTGCTGAAGGCTACGGTTGAATTGTCGTTGTACACCGGCTGCCCGAATACGTGCTCGAGGTATGAGCCGAGTATCTCGAGCCCTGTGAGGTTGTACGCGGACTTGTCCACAGCAACGAACGCTATGTCGTAGTTGTACATCGTGAGCAGCGTCTGCGCCGTGAAGTTCTGCATCACGGGGGACTGGTAGCTCGTGTTGCCGTTCGATTCGAGGCCGGTTGCCTGCACCGCCAGCGGTATGTTGTATACGGCCAGGAGCTGCGACTGGTTCTCACGCGTCGTGTAGCCTCCTATCATCGGCTTGCCGAGAACGGTGGTGTAGAAGTCGATCTTTCCGGGATAGAGCTCGGGCTGCGTCTGGTTCGGAAGGACGGGGAGCTGCAGCACCGAGAAGTTTCCCGGTATCCTCGATACCTGCGAATAGAACTGCGATACGGGCTGCACCTGCGTGGTTACGTGCGAGGCTGCGGCCGCCGAGAACGGTATGCCATTGCTTTCGACGAGGAACATCACCGCGATGGCGCAGAAGGCCATGAGCGTGTTCGCATAAAGGTTCTTCTCGTTGCTCATGCCCGCCACTCTCTGCTCGACGTACTTTATGCCGAACGCAGCAAGCACGCTCAGCGCAATGGTAACTATTAGGTCAAGTCGGCCCGGCTCCCTTATGATGTTCAGCACGGGTATGTACTTGAAGATATAGTAGAGGCTGCCCAGCCCGGTGGACGTCCCGCCGATCTGGATTATCGGGCCGAGCGCCAGTATCCCGAAGAGCACCGCGATGAAGATCCACAGCAGATGGCGCCTGACATCCCTGTATATGCCAGCTATTGCAAGGATCAGCACTGTGTACGTTATGTATGACGTGGTCTCGCTGAGATCGCCGTGGTATATGTTTGCGTAGGAGGTGGCGACGCCCTGGAAGATGCCGTTGTAGTAGCTCGGCAGCAGGAATGATAGGAAGTCGTCGCTCCAGAGCATGTTGTGCTGCACGTCGCTCAATGCGTTGAGCGTTGCGGAGCTGCCGCTTGCGGAGAGCCCGCCAATTATCGGTATGAAGGCCCATGCGCCCAATATGAATACGACCAAGATGGAGAAGCCTACTGCAGAGGCGAAATGCATGTTCAGCACGCTGCGCCTCGTATCGCTCGAAATGAGGTACCACAGGCCTATGATCACTATTGTAAGGAGCGCCATCACGCCGCCTTCTATGTCTCCCATGAACAGGGCTAGGAGCAGCGCCACCGCAAGGCCTATTGCATTCGCATACCTATCATGGTCCTTCGCCATCCTTATGAAGAAGTAAATCGCGAGGGGTATCCATTCGATGTTTGCCCACTCAAGATGGCCGTAGGCCTGCGAGATGTGGAACGCGCTGAACGCGAAGAACAGCCCCGCGAAGAACGCCGCATAGTTGCTGCTTGTGAGGTACCTCGCAAGCAGGAACATCGTGAGGCCGGAGAGCACGAAGCCCAGGAAGAAGAGGACATTGTACGAGAACGCCAGGCTCACGAAGCTGAAAGGATACACGAGCAGCGAGCCTATCGGCATCATGGTCTCGTAGATGAGATTCGCCCCAAGCGGCCAGAAGACCAGGGTTGTGCTCCATATGCTTGTGTGCGTAACGTAGACGGAGTGCCCCACCCACCATATGTGCCAAAGCATCTGGTAGGGATCGCCTCCGGTTCCCGCCACCGTGGATGCCATGTTCGCCGTAACTGGCCAGAAGTTTATCAATGATATTACTAGGTATATGAGCGTTGCTGCCGCTATGACCCTCCACTCCTTCTTCAGCCTTGCGGCGGTGTTGTCCGCATGCCTCTTGATATGCCTGTGAACCTCCATCCTTCCGGGCCTGGTTTCCCCGCTGACCTCATCCATGAAAGAAACAACTCAAAAGCATGAGAATATTCTATGCAAAAGCATAAATAGCCTTTAGGGCAGTAAATAGACTGCTCGTTGCAGGATGATTATGCCAAGGATACTAGCCCTGGGCGGATGCGGCTTCATCGGCTCGTACATTGTAAGGAAGCTTCTTGAGGATGGGCACGAAGTCACCGCTGTGGACAACTTCTCAAAGTACGGGACGATAAAGCACGACTTCTACTCCAATCCCGGCTTCAGGCTGATAACGAAGGATGTCAGGCAGATGCAGCCGTCGGAGTACAAGGACTACGACATCATCATATGCCTCGCCGCGCTCATAGGCGGCATAAGCTACTTCCACAGGATACCTTACAGCATAGCGAAGGAGAACACGGACATACTCACGAAGTCGATAGACTGCACTGTCAAGGCCTCTCCCAAGGCCGTTTTCTATTACATCTCGTCATCGATGGTATATGAGCGAATGAGCAGGCCCGTCACCGAGGAAGATGCGGTGACGCAGCCAGTGCCGATAACGAACTACGGGATGCAGAAGCTCTTCGGCGAGTTTGTCGTGAGGGGCGCAAAGCAGGAGATAGGACTCAACTATGTCATAGTCAGGCCGTTCAACGCGGTGGGCAGCGGCGAGCTGCCCAAGATAAAGTCCAACGGCGACGTCGATTTCGGAATGTCGCACGTCATACCGGATTTCGCCTACAAGGCAATAGTGAAGCAGACGCCCTTCGAGATCTTCGGCGACGGGAAGCAGGTCAGGACGTTCACGCACGCAAAGGACATAGCCGACGCTTTCGCGCTGCTGGTCAAGAAGGATATACGGAACGACGACTTCAACATCTGCGGGAACAACGCCGTGGAGGTTGGTGAACTAGCAGGTCTCGTATGGAAGAAGGTCAACGGCAAGCAGCCGATGCCGCCAGTAAAGCACGTCCCGGCTCCAAAGGATGACGTAAGGTTCAGGGTCGGCGTGTCAGAGAAGGCTAAGCGCGTCCTTGGCTGGACGCCCAAGTACGACATGGACTACATACTTGAAGACACCTGCGATTTCATAAAGAAGAATCTCAAGCGTGTAAGCAAGTGATCAGCGCGGCCTGTGCGTGAGGGCGTAGACGTACCACTTGAAGTACCTTGGAGCCCATCCCCACAGGTTGAACCTCGATTTGCCCGCACTCCTGTCGCGCCAAACCGTTGGCACCTCGGTTATCCTCATTCCAAGGGCGTTCGCCTTCACGGTTATCTCCATGGCAAGCTCGAAGCCGCCGGTGCTCTCTATCTTTATCCTCCTGAATATGTCCTTCCTGTACATCTTGAAGTTGTTGGTAACGTCGTGTGTCTGTATCCCTATGATGTAATGCAGCGAGAGGCCTATCATCTGCGACATCAGCCTCTTGAAGAGCGTCCTGCTGTCCTGCCCGCCGCCTCTCATGTACCTGGAGCCGCACACCACGTCGTAGCCCTGCTCTATCAGAGTGTACATCCTTGATATGTCGGAAGGCCTGTCAGAGAGGTCGGCCATCATCACGAGAACGGCGTCCCCATCGGCCTTGCTTATACCCGTCTTTATCGCATTGAGCGCGCCCCGCCCGAGGTTGTTCTTTACCAGCCTTACCTCAAAAGGATACCTGTCCTTGATCTTCTTGACGACAGGGACGGTAGTGTCCTCGTCAAAGTCGTAAACGACGCTCACGCTGAAGGGTATGTTGTGCACCTCTTTCCTGAGGCCGTCCAGCATCGGCTTTATGCTCTTCGATTCATTGTAGACTGGAACCACCACTGAGAGGTGCTTGCTCATATGATGCAGCCTTTGCCGTAGAAATTCCAGACATCGACCACTATCTTCCCGTCCTTTATCTTCAGGTTCTTGTACTCCCTGTGGGGCGTTGCCACTATTATTATGTCGGATTTGTCGGCCAGTTCCTGCGCGCTGACAAAACCCTGCTCGTTTATATAGACATCCGAGCAGAGCGTCTTCTTCGCCTCGAACTCGAGCAGCGTCTTCAGCTTGTATGAGAGCGAATCCCTCCTGTCATCGGAGCCGGCCTTGAACGCCATCCCGAGTATGCCTATGGTCTTGCTCTTCAGGTTGTGCTTCTCCTTGAGCTTTCCTATCACGTAGAACGGAAGCCCCTCATTTATGAGCATGGCCGAGTTCCCCACAGGGAAGCCGTGGTTGTTGAACGCGCTGAGCTGCACAGTGTCCTTGAAAAGGCAGGGGCCCGATGCGAAGCCCGCCCTTGGCATGTCCTTCGCCCTGGGGTAATTGTAGGTTAGCGCATCGTAGATCTTGTAAAAGTCAAGGCCCGTGTCGTTGCATATCATGAGGAACTGGTTTGCGACGCTGAACTTTATGTATCTCCATGAGTTTGTAAGCAGCTTGGCGACCTCCGCCTCCATGGGCTTCAGCACCAGTATCTCCTTCGCTATCGCAGAGAAGAGCTCCTTTGCGCGCTTCTCGGCTTCCGGAGTGGTTCCGGACACGATCTGCGGCAATTCATATATCTCCTTGAGCGCGTAGCCCTCCGCAATCCTCTCAGGGCAGAAAGAGACATCGATGCGCTTCCCGTTCTCGGCAAGCGTCCTGCTTATCATGTCGGTTGTGCCCGGATAGACGGTGCTCCTGAGAATGAGCAGCTGCCCGTCCTTGAAGTGCCTCATGTACTGGCCGAGGAAAGCCTTCATCGATTCGAATTCTGGGCTGAGATGCGTATCCGTTGGCGTGCCTATCACTATAATCACGTTCGTGCTCTTCGTTATGTCATCAGGCGAAAGGGATGGCTTCAGCATGCCGCTCTTTACGACCTTATCGAGCTTCGCATCGCCGCCCTCTTCCATGAAAGGCATCTTTCCTTTCTTCAGGATATCGATCTTGTCCTTCGCTATGTCGAATGCGCAGACCCTCTTGCCTGCATCCGCAAAGGCTATAGACAGGGGAAGGCCTACATGCCCGAAGCCGCCTATTACGCAGATGTCAAACTCATCTTTCATAATGCCAGCCTTACAACAAGTACTATGAACGGTATTTATTATAAACGTTTATCAATGCTGCTGGTTTATTTGGCAAAGAAACGGCGGCTTAAGCCGCAGGATGGTGGTTTCGGCATTTTTATATATCACAACATTTCTATGGCATTCGATCTTCTTGTCCAGCAACGCGCACAGAATCAGGTCCGGGGCAGAGATAATGCACGGAAACAAGGCTTCAGGCCCGCTCACCTCTGATACCAAGGTAAAGAGCCCTTACGAGGAGGCCGTCAAGGAGGTGCTCCTCGAGCTCGGCATCCGCTCATACTACGAGCCATTCAGGATCAGGCTGCCTTCCGGCGCCGTCTGGGAGCCGGATTTCCTGATGTATACCCCAAAAGGAAAGGCGGTCATATTGGAGCCGCACAGGCATGCGTTGGGCAGAAACAGCGGAAGGAAGCGAAGGCGCGACAGGAAGCTCCAGGAGGCGATGGAAGCGTGCGGCGGCTCTTTGTACATCGTCGATATCGCATTGGCGACGAGGCTTTACACGTCCAACCTCCTCAGGGACATACCTGAAAACGTTGCCCACGAGCGCTGGAACCTGCCAAGGATGAACTTCGATCCGGACCTCGACATCGAGACCAAGAAGGGCCTGTGGAAGCACTTTGTCAGGGCGCATCTGGAGTACATGATAATCAGGCTGGACAGCGACGGCGAGCGGAACACCAACGGATTCCGCCCCCTCCTCAGGCCTAGCTGATACGCACGCTATCTTTTGATAAGGTAATAAAGGAATGCTGCTCCTATCAACGAAACGCCCATAGACGCCAAAGTACCTAACGCCAGCCCGTAAGCGGGATATGCATACCTCAGCGCAATCGCATAGAGCACGACAGTCACCAGCCCGCTTACGGCCATCGGCTTTGCAAGGGTCCTTGAGAACTCTAGCCCGCGTGCCATATTTCCAATGATTAAGGCAGAGATGAATCCCGCCGGGAACGCTGCAAAGGCGCCACCAAACAGCGGCCCTCCGGCCTTGCTCAGGAAAACGGCGAATGCTATTATCGCGCCGGAGAAAACGGCCCTGAACGCGAGATGTTTCAGCGAGATGGGCGTGCTCCTCGTTTTCTGTGGCCTTATCCTGAGATGCTCCTCGGGAATGAAATATACGAACAACAGTATCATGAGGTATATGATCAGCGAAAGTTCAAAGTTCTCAAGGCCCAGCACCGCCACCGAAAGGGTCAGCGCGAACCAGACGGCCAACGAGCCGCATAGGCCGATCCAAAATCCCTTCTTCGATATCAAAGCAAAAAAGATAAGGAACAGGCCGGTGAATCCATAGATCAGCGGGAAGTCGCTCGTTGCCTGCGAAGCGACCTGCGGCCCCTGTACGATGCCTATGAACAGGAATGCAACTATGGCTGTCGAAGGCAGCCCGATGAGGAAGCCGCCTATCTTGCTTCCCAGCCTGTCTGCGGCAATCGTAGAAAGGGCGACCCACGTGCCGCCTACCAGGAAGGCGAAGAAGATGTTTGACCACAGATAAGAATCAATCACAAATCAAATTGGATGCACCATTTTAAATCACTTGCCAATGCCCGTGCCATTAGGCTTTTATATCACCGGGATGCCAAACCAAACTGTGATGAAGTGTCATTGGTGCAGCGTGCGAAGAACCGGTATCTCATTGGCGGCGTGCTGAATGACGATTTACCTAGGGTAATGTTCGCATTGAGGATCGGGGCGGAGCCCTATTCCACTTTTACCGACGCGAGGCGTGCCGAGGGGAAGACGGACGGGGCCAGGAGATCGCTTCTCAACCACGCAGTCGAGAACGGGCAGCTCGAGATTGCCTCGGAGCTCAAGCTGTTCGGCGCGAAAGAGTACGATCCATGCACCTACATAAGAAGTGCTGTTGAAGATGCCTTCAATAGCGGCAGGGTCAGGATAGCACACATCGAGGAGACCATAGGCGAGCCCAGGAGCTTCGTAAGCGGGCTGATGGCCACCTATAACCTCACATTGGTCGGCCAGCGCAACAGTTACGAGTACAGGATGACGGTGCAGGTAAGCCTGCCGACAGAGCATGTACCCGAGTTCTTCGCCAACATAGGATCAAAACTTTCACGGGTTACCATCCCTGTAAAAGGAAAAGAGAAAGGAACAGGCAACCTGTCCCTTCCATAAGGCTTTTCAGTTGTTCTTTTCAAGTTCCTTGATCCTTTCCGCGACGCCCTTTGCTTCCTTGTCAAGGGATTCCTTGTACTCCTTCAGGAGCTCGAGCCTCTCTTCCTTGGTCAAGAAACTTCGCATTCCGCTTCCCATTGCATATCCTTCGCACATGTTGTTCACCTCATATATAGTATATCCTATAAAACAAATATTTAAATATATAGCATGTCCTATATTTAGATTGGTAAATGCAATGACGTACGTAAAAGGCTGCGATATGCGCGGCCTGCTTTCATTCCAGATACTCTGGCTCCTTTCGAGGAAGGAGATGCACGGCGAGGAGATCGCGCGTGAGATTGAGAAGAGAAGAGGCGAGAAGCCGAAGGCGGGCACGATATACCCCGCCCTGAAGGAGCTCCATGCGAGCGGCCTCATAAGCGGCAAGAAGTCGGGGAAGCTGATAACCTATTCGTTGACGCCGGAGGGAAAGCACGTCATAAAGATGGCGAGGGCCTACTTCATAAGGTGCTTCGGGGACATAATGGCAAGGTAGAATTTCTAACTCGTTGTTAAGAATCCTATGTTTATCTAAAGATATCATGGTATTATTGGGATATAAAACAAACCGGCGTTAGTTAAAGGAAGTATTAATAACGATACAGATAAATTGGTACATGTGCCTTCAAAAAATACAACAACGAAAGGATCGAGTATTTTAGCGATAATACTAACGCTAGTATTCGCATTTTTTTCCTGGTTTCCTATCGTGTTGCTTTTGCTGTTTTTTGCTGGCCTTTTCTCGTTAGGCGCTATTATTGGTATTTTTATAGGCGCTATTATTTGGATTTTGTGTGTATGGCAATTTTTCAAATTTATCTCTAAAAAGGTCTAAAGATTCGTCCATTTCTTATATCTAGTTCCCGCTCATTAATAAGATATTAATATCAGAACAAGTCAGTACATATCGAATTTTATGGGAGTTGTTATGTTTGTAACTAGATCTCGAGATCCTAGAGAACCGAAGATAGGCGAGTATGCCCCTAAATATGTTGCAAAGATGGCAGAAGGTAACCTTGCAACTTTAGCTCAAGCCAGCATGATAAAAGATGCAGGCAAATATTGGATAAGCACCGATGGCATTTCAGACTTTGTTGACCCAAAACATCGATTCTACATAGACAATGGGGACGGCACTTTCAGTAAGGTTTCAAAGGAGGCCTGGGATCAAAGTGACTGGTCAGTACGTGTTCGTATCACTAAGCTGGCAGCAAAGAGAGCATTGTCAGGATACAAAGGTCCTCTGGCATTGCTCATCAGGGGGACTCCTTTTCTTGACTGCCGTATGGAAGTTAATGCGTGGTGGGGCCCTCAAGGTATAGGGGGCATGCTCACTTCGCCTCCAGTAATCCAGGACCGCAAGGAAAATATAAAACCAGCAAAGAGAGATTAAACGTCTTTAAGAAACCCATATTTTCAAGTTCTTAATAATGATATCCCTCAACTAACTTCCCCTTTTTGACGAGAAAAAAGGATGACAAATTGGCACATCAAAGTAGATCCTCTTGCTCTCCATAAATCATTTCCATTGCTTGAGGAATCTCTTTTCATGCCTGTTTTTCAGTTTAGGGTCGTTGCCGAGCATTCCATGCCTCGACATGTCCGGGGAATACCTGCTCGCCGGGGGCCTGCGGCCCAACGCCTCCGCCATGGCTCTTACATAATGCGGCGCGCCTCCGCAGCAGATGCCTATGTAGTTAACGCCAATCTTTTTCGCTCCTGATGCAAAATCCGCCATCTCGCTGCGTGTTGCAAGGAATGGCTCAAGCTCTGTCGGAAAAGCCAGTCTGTTCTTGTACCTCAGGAATTGGAACGCCTTGTGTCTGCTTGTTGTATGGTATGGGACTGGCTGGGCGGCTATGTATCCATCAACCTCTTTTCTGAGTTTCTTCAGAAGAGGAAGCATGGTATCCGGGCCTCTTATGCAATTGAAGCCCACCACGTCAGCGCCGTTTTCCTTTAGCATCTTGCATCCCTCGATCCAGTCGTATCCGTCCTTGCTCCTGTCATAAGTGGCTCCAAATGTCACCATGGCGGGAAGGTTGTATTTCTTGATCACCTCGAGTGCGATAAGGGCCTCCCCTACGTACTCGATGGTCTCGGCAATGACAAAATCAACCCCCTCCTCGTGCGCCAACCTTACCTGTTCCTCGTACATCTTCCGCACAATTCTCGATGTCTTTTCGATGTCATCAGGGTTATAGACCCATGTATTGGATATGTCACCGGCGACCAGCGCATCCCCCTCGCGTGCTACCTCATTTGCAATCCTTATTGCCTTGCGGTTTAGCTTTTCAACATCCCCCTCGCGCCCTATGACGCGGAGTTTGTCCCTATACGCATAATACGTCATGGCAACCATGACATCGGCGCCTGCCAGAAGCAGTTCTTTGTGCAGCTCTCTCAAGGCATCCGGGTTGTCCAATACCACTTCGGGCACGTATGGGCCCGCCTTAAGATATCCTCTTCTTTCGAGTTCAAACACGTAACCTTCAGCGCCCAGTACATTGCCCTCCTCCAATCTTTCTAGAATGCTCCTCCTCATATCAATCGCATCTTGTTCCAGCAAACATGGCGTAATATATTATCACGGATGCTTCTTAAAAGATCCTGCTTCAGCATTCCTAAGCACCTCTTTATCTCCTATATTGAATCTCTTGCGGCCCACAAATCCGGCGAAACCTGTGCTTTGGTCCACGAAAAAGTCGCCGCTGAAGTATTTCTCGACTGCGCTTGCAAACACTTCGAGAGATGGCTTGAATGATGCGCCGACGACTATGTCGTCGCCTGCTCTCACCCCTCTTTCGCTCAGCGGCTTGGGCACGTTCAGTATCGTGAAGACCGCCTCCACGCTGCTTTCAACAGGATTAAATCTCGGGCTGAACACCACGTCGTCAAGCTCGATGCCCAAACCTGCCAGCGCCCCAAAGGCAAAGTCCCGATTGGTGGGGTTGCTGTACTGCCTGACTATCTCGCCGATGTCCCTCAGGTTCAGCTGTACTGAAACGTATATTGCGTCTGATCCAGACATTACCCCATGCACCTTGCGGAGTATTTCCGGGCCGAAAAGGGAAAAATTGGCCCCGACGTTAAAAAACCTGTCGCCGTCCCCATCTACCATCCTTAATACTGCTTCCAGATCGGTTAAGTCCTCCAGCACGGTCACGGTCCTAACCCCGCTTTCGGTTCCGTTTCGTAGCGCAATCTCCAGGAAGCGTTCATTTATGTCGACCGCATAGAGGATCACGGATCTTCCGCCCTCCTGTGCTGCGTTTGCAATGTCACGCGATTTGCGTCCTTCGCCGCAACCAAGGTCTATGACAGATACTTTTGGCCCCATGTGGGCCAATATTGTATCCAAGTTGCCCCTTATGCATGCCGTTTCCGCATCGTGCATGCCGCCAGCGTATTCCTCTGAGTGATTGAGAGCCAGATATGCATTTGCCTGGGCGTCGCCCCTGTACTGCAATCCGGGATCGTCAAAATACCAAGTGCGCCTCCCGTTAACGGCTACTGGCTCCTGCCTGTCAAACACCGCAAGCACCCCTGTGGCGCACTTGTGGATATCCGTAGACTGCGATCTGAGGCGTGCCATTTTATCAGGAAAACTTGTGAATCATTTTCATATATAAGCCTTCTATCTTCTCGGGCTTTGTTTATAATATGCCCTCTGTTTACAAATTCAGGTTTCTGTTTATAAAATAAATGTTA
>JAGWHJ010000031.1 GCA_028866835.1 Microcaldota archaeon
TACCTCGCATCAACTAAGGGAAGAATTTGTAGATTTGAGACTAAAACTTCCAACATTGTGGACAAGGAGTTACTTTGTCTCAACGCATGGGCATATTTCAGATACGCTAATCAAGAAATATATAGATGAACAAAAAGGGATGTGATGGAAACAAAAATTCTGCTACTGACCATTCTGGGAGTAGTTCTCATCATTACTGGCAGCCTTTTGATTATGAGAGATAGTGGGTCTTGTCCTGCTACGGTAGCTACACCAATAGGAACATGTTACCATCTCTTATTTGGTTTCTTGCCGATGTATCCAACAGGTTGGGCATCTGCTGTTATTGGTATAATATTACTCATAGTGGCATTCGTTTTATCGAGAAAAAGGTGATTATAATGAACTGCACAAGAGCCTATAAATTCAGAATCTATCCAGATGCAGCAAGGCAGGAAGAAATAGATGAAAGGCTAATCCTTGCGCAGCAGTTCTACAATAAACTTCTTGAGAAATCAATTCAGTCATATAAGAACGGCAATCACAAAGTATCAATGGCACAATTCAACAGATTCGTAAAGGAGATAGTCGCAGAGGACAAGAAATTCCTGAAACTCTATTCGCAGACTAGATGCGAGATAGAATACAGGCTTATGAAGGCATATCAGAACTTCTTCAGAAGAGTAAAGGAGAAGAAGCAAGGAAAGAAACAGGAAGTCGGATTTCCAAGATTCAGGTCGAGGGACAGGTATAAGTCAATAACATACCCGCAGGACAATGGTTCCTTCTCAATTCATAAAGGAAGACTCAGGGTTTCAAGGATAGGGACTATGCCAATAGAACTGCACAGAACAATCGAAGGCAAAATCAAGACGCTTTCAATCAAGAAGGATACTGATAAGTATTATGCCATTTTCACTGCGATAACTGACATCAAGATTCCAGAAGTGGAAAATTCAAATCCAGTAGGAATAGACTTAGGGCTGAACTCATTCATCGCACTTTCTGACGGAATGAAGGTGGAGAAGCCAAAGTTCATGCAGCAAAAGAGAAAGAGGATTGCCATCTGGCAAAAAAGAGTGGCAAGAAGAGATAAGGGTTCAAAGAGAAGGGAGAAGGCAAAGGCAGGTCTCCAGAAGACATACGAACACATGACAAACCAATCAGATGACTATCTGCACAAGTTGTCAAAAACACTGGTAACCTCGGGATACACATCATTCGCAGTTGAAGACCTTCAAATTCAGAATATGGTAAAGAATCACAGACTCGCAGGTGCGATTCATAATGCTTCATGGAACAGGTTCATCCAACTGCTCTCATACAAGGCTGAAAGTGCTGGTTTGAGAATAGAAAAAGTGGATGCAAGAAACACCTCAAAGACATGCAGTAATTGTGGCAACATCCAAGATATGCCACTATCGGAAAGAATATACAACTGCCAGAGATGCGCAATGTCAAAGGACAGGGACATAAACGCATCAATAAACATATTGCATAGGGCAACTACCCTCGGACAGAGGGGAAGTCACGCTCAGGGAGAGAATGTAAGACCTCAGCAGGAGGCAGTCCTCGAAGAACTGAGAACCGATAAAACACATCCTCTGCGGGATGCAGTGATTGCATGAATGCAGAGGAAGCCCACACCGTTTACGGGTGGGAGGATGTCACGTTCCTTATAGTGAGGCTTTTGAAGTCCTGGAGCTTATCGGCCAGGATCAGGCGCTTACCTTCTCTATCTTCTGGATCTGTATTCCATCATAGACGCCGACCTGCTTCTCGAGCTTGTCCTTTATCGCCGCTTCGACCTTCGAGCCTGCCGCAAGCATGTCTACGTTTACCTTTGAAATGTACCTTATGTTTGTCCCATCTATGGTGTATGTGACCCTGAACTCTTCCATCTGATCGCCAGGAATGTATTGGAGCACAGGATTTATAAAAGAACAACTCGGAATTTTTTGACCGGAAGTCAATGAAGGCGCCCGCGTGCCACTAATCCCGGCGATGTCAGCTTAGGAAGTAGCCGAACGGGTTAGAGACGACTCCGTACAGCCCGTACGCCATCAGCAGGCATGTGACTACAGTGACCACGATGTCCAGTGCCGATATCCTCCTGGACCTGGCCACGAATACCGGGTAGACGACGAACACGATAAGCTGGGAGAGGAAGAGAGCGCCTATTGAAGGGACAATGAGGTAGTCATAGAACGAGGTCGGGTTAAGCAGGCTCACTATGTCAAATGCTACAAATGCTATTGAGATATATATGACCGCCCTCGGCACGGGCATCCTGAACATCGCATGCATAAGCCTGGAAAGGCCGACGAACTCGGCCATGATCAGGCCGACTACGCTAAGCACGGTGAAGGTGCCTATTGCATATGCGAACATGCCCGGCGCATAGGCCTGCGACACCCCGAACCCGAACACGTCCGAATTCGTCAATCCGCGCGGCAGGTTGGAGATCGCGAGAGAGGCAACGAGCACCAACGCGGCCACTATCGCAAAGGATGCGAGCAGCACCTTCTTTATTGCCTTGCCGCCCCCCTCGGCCTCGCCGCCGAGGAATATGGGGAGGTCGGCGCATATGAAGAGCAGGGCAAGCGAAGCGGATGTCAGCCCTATTCCGCTCAACGGCATTGCAGGCGCAAGCGAACCTGGATTGAAACCAGTGTTGCCCAATACGACCCCGCTAAACGCAAGCACCAGGCCGGACTGCACGATGGCCAGCAGGAGCATCAGGTAGAAAGGCAGTCTCCTGCTGAACATGACCGCGCTTATGGCTACCGGCATCGCGATCTCGAGGATGTAAAGGTACTGGTTCGGTATGCTGAAGATTGCCGGCAGCGCGTAGAAGACCAGGTAAGTCACGGTGTACGGCAGGTAGAGGAAGTAGCTCAGCATCCAGATGTATCCCTGCAGCTTCGCGGCACGCTCGCCGGCCGCGTACCTCACGAACGAGTAAAGCCCTCCAGAGGACGCGACCTTGTCGGAGTACCTCCGCCATGCGATTATCACTGTAGAGAAAAGGGCTATTGCGATGAGCGCCATTGGCACCAGGCCCTTCGTGGCCCCTCCGGAATTCGATTCTATGAACACCGAGGCAAGGGCAAGCGGCCCTCCGATCGAGCTTACCGCAAATCCGAGGAGAAGGTAGAACGGGATCTTCCACTTGCCATTTTCAGCGTCCATCGAAGGCCTGATAAAAAGCTTCTCGGCCTCAGCCCCAGGTGCTGGTCTGGACCGTCGTGGCCGGCGCCGTCGTCTGGCCTCCATTCGAGCTGTTCACAGGCTGCGCGGTTGTCACATATGATGTGTGGTTGTTGCCATACTGGTTATATGTGCCTGCATGGCTCAGGTCCTGCATCTCGTAGTATCCTCCCACGGCCAATGCAATCAGTATCAGAAGTATTGTCACAATGAGCTTCAATTCCATGCAAGACACCTAATGCCGATCACCACCAGTCAAGGTAGAGCCATATGACGTCGGCTATGAATATTATCACGCCAAGTGCGAGCCAGATCGCATCCGTGTAGCTCGTGTACGTCCAGTAAATGTCCGCTATCGCTATCACTATCCCCATCAGTATGGCCAGCTGGTGCTTCTGCTCCCCTGTCATGCCTGATTTCTCCTTCATGCAATCATACGTTATATTGACTGAAAAGCTTAAAAGCTTGCTATTTCGCCCGCGGCATCCTTCCGCGCAGCGGCGCGGTTATGTCATTCCTGAACGCCCACAGGACGCCCGCTGTCGCGAAGGTGACGATGCTCGCCACGTACAGCGGGACCTGCGGCGAGAACGCCGCTGCGAGGTAGCCCGCAAGCACCGGAGGGATCGCCTGGCCCAGGGAGTACATGCTCGCGTTGATTCCCAGTATCCTCCCCTGTATCGACCTGTCCGAGGACCTGCTTATAACGGCCGGCAGGTAAGCCTGCACGAAGCCGTTGAAGACCGAGAATACAGGTATCGCAAGCAGCAGGTACCAAGGCGACGGTATCACCACGTATACGAAGAGCATCGCCGCGGTCCCGAGGATGCCGATGAAGAGTATCTCGAAGTCCCTGTTCTTCGGCAGCCTTGGCAGCACGATGAGCTGCGCCGCAGCGAACGTCAGGCCGACGTATGCAAACATGTTCCCTATGCTGCCCTGGTCGAATCCGAACCTGACTATGTAGAAAACGGCTATGAACGTCGTGAAGAACGTGAAGCCGAGGTTGTCAAGGAACGCGACGCCGAGTATCGCGCGTATGTTCCTGTAGCTGACCGCATCCGCAATGGTCCTCAGGGACTGCAGCACGTTCACGCGGACCCCTTGGTTCGGCTTCTCGAGCGTCTCCGGGAGGAGGTAGAGTATTATCATTATCTCTGCAAAGCTGAGCGCCGCCGCGAAGAAGAATGGCGTCGATGCGGTGAACCAGCTTACTAGGGACGGATCGGAGAGCTTGCCGCCGAGGAACGGGCCCAGTATGAAGCCAAGCCCGAACGCTGCGCCTATCAGCCCGAAGTTCTTCGCCCTGTTCTCCGGCTTCGTTATGTCCGCCATCGCGGCCTGCGCAATGGAGATGTTGCCTCCGGTCAGCCCGTCTATCGCCCTTGAGACGAAGAGGAGCGGCAGGTTTGCGATTACTATCCCTATCGCAAAGAGTAAGTACGACAGGAATGTCCCGAATACTGATATCGCGAGCAATTTCTTCCTTCCGTACCTGTCGGAGAGCTGGCCGAGTATCGGCGCGGCCAGGAACTGCATGATGGGATAGACGGCGGTGAGCACGCCCAGCAGGAAGTAGCCCATGCCCGGCGACGATCCGCGCAGCAGGTAGTAGGAGGAGTTTGGATTTGCGAGGAGCTGCGGTATCACTGGTATGAGTATGCCGAACCCTATCAGGTCTACAACCACTACCAGAAATATTATCGATATTATGTGCTTCTCAGTCTTGCCGTTCACTAGGAAGCTATTGTAGGCCAAGGTTTAAGTACCGCTCAGTAGTACATTACCTATGGTGGTTACCTGTCTTTGAAGGAGGCGTTCATTTTCACCTTCAGCCTTATTGCCAGCAGGCCTGTCATACTCGTGCCTGCGATGATAGCCATATTCTTCACTACGATAGTCGTGCATTCCGTGCTGTTCGCAGCATTCATCTACCTCTTCGGAAGCGTAACTACACTACAGACGGACCTGGTCCTGCTCGAGCTGGTGATATCCGTATTGGTGGGCATATTCCTCCACGCCTTCTATGTGGGCGTAGCAAAGCATCACTCTTCAGGCAAGGAATTGATGGGGAAGGCGGCAACCGAGGTGAACGTGCACAAGGGCCAGGTAGGCATCTACGGCGTCCTCATACACTCCCTTAACGGCATAGTCGTGGCAGCGCTGGTCGCCTCGGCATTCCTGGCCTACTACCATTACGGCCTCGGCAGCGCGATAGGCGCCTCATTGGCCGCCGTTGCGGTGCTCATGGTGCTCCTGCTCATCTTCCTCTCGGCGATCTTCTTCGAGGTGAACGTCGCGATAATGGTGGAGAATCTCAGGGACCTCAAGGCGGTTTCCCGCAGCATAGGCATGGCGAAGGGCAACATGCAGGCCCTGGTCGCGGCGGTGGTGCTCACCGGAATCCTCTACCTTGCGGTCTACGGATCGATAAACGCATTCAGCAGGCACTACACGGGCGTATGGCAGGCGGCCTTCGCGTATCTCTCGATCATACCGTTCGCCATTGTGACGGCGATATACGACCTTATGTCGCCGGCATTGTACTACAAGCAGATAATCCTCAAGCGCAGGAAGAAGTAGCAGTTTCGCATAAGCAGCACAACGGGAAATGCCCATCGGGGTTTATCGATGTGGCCAGGATGGAAGGGCGCTGCCCGCATTGGAAGGCTCCGCGACGGCTCAAAAGCCCTCGAAGGCCACATATTTCCTTCGCAATGCATATTACGCAAAGAAAGTATATACGCCTTCCGCTTTCAGCTGCAAGCGCCCGAGCAAAGCATCTATATACATTGAGGATGACAAGTCTTATGGCTGATTTGCATGAAAGCACCGGGCAATTACCAGAAGGCGAAACTACAGTACATGGATGCGTACGATTACTCGACCTGCGAGCTGTGCGAGGGGCGCGTTGAGTGCAAGTACTGCAGGAAGGAGCCGTCAAAGGGCGAGAAGGAGATAATGTGCAACCTCAACGGCATCCATTATCACGAGCGCTGCCTCAGGCGCGCCAAGCAATGAGCATGCGCCTTTATATATCAGGCGCGGTGACTGATTTACGATATTATGCCGGCTAGGATGCAGGATGGGAGCGCCGAAAGGGCAGTGAAGGTCATCGGAGATGCCAGCAGCGAGTTCGAAAGGATCTTCAGGGCACAGGGATACGCGGACGGCACCATGCGACCGAGGTTCAGCGGATTGGAGGCTGCCAGCAGGGAGGTCAGCGCTACGATAGCCGGCTACCGCGGCGTCAGCGCCATAGGCGATGAGCATCTTACGCTCATAACTGGCATGGCAGAGCGTATGGTGGCCGTGTCCGAGGGTGTCGGGAGGCTCGGGATCGACCAGCCCGCCCTGCAGAGAAACCGCATCGCAGAGCTGCGCGAATTCGTCCGCGATGCAAGAAGGGGGAAGTAGGCCGCAAGGCAGCTAGCCCTTGAAGATCCTGTACCTTACGAAGTGAAGCAGCACCCATGTAAGGAAGTACGATGCGAACGCCAGCTCGCTGGTCCACCACATGTGGTAGGCGAAGAGGCCCTGCCTTATCAGGAGCCATTCTCCAAGCGCACCGAAGAATCCGAAGACGGCGCAGTCGAGCAGCGAGTGCACGAAGTCGAACTTCCTCGGCTGGTACATGGCCCAGGCTGCGCCTCCGAAGAACGCTATCCCCATGACCTGAATAGGAACAACGCCGACATGGAATTGGCTGTACGTCTGCCAGAGGCCGGAGATCCATCCCGAATTCTCGAATATGAAATCAAATGCGAGCAGGAAGGCACCGATCTTCAGGGCATTGCCCAGCCCTGAGCGGCTGTACCTCGCCTCTATCGCAAACCAAGCGATTGCGCTCATGAGAATGATGTACCACGCGGCCTGCCCTATCTGGAAGGAGAAGAGGACCAGCGCGAGAAGGACGAAATACCCTGTCAGTATCGCAAGTATCTCGTTCCTTTCCATATCCCTTGGCTTTCCTGCCATGCCTAGATTTCTATAACAATATTAAAAAGGCTGCGCATGGCAGATCTTCAGTCAAGGCCCTTCTTCTCGAACACGAAGAGGCCGAGCATCGTGCATAAAGAGAAGTAGACCACCATTATGATGAGCCCCTGCAGCACTGTCGGGTCGTGCGGCTGCACGGGGGAGAAAACGCTGCTCAGTATCGCTTCAGAATAGGATAGCAGGAAGAAAGGCTGCACGTTCCCGAAGACCTGGACGAGAAGGCCTATCATGCCGAACCCGAAGAGAAGCAGCACGGCGGATACTGCAATGGAGACCGCGCCGCTCTTGGACAGCGAGCTGATTACGAAGGTCAGCGAGAGGGCAGCGGCCGTGTATATTATTGTGAAGGCCAGGGATTCCCAGAACTGTGACGGGATCGACGGCCCGAAGTAGTATATGCTGTTCGCGACGACCATCATCATGTATATTACGATGACTATAAGCGATACCATGAATGCGCCCAGGAGCTTGCCGAGGTATATCGGAGCCCTCCTGATCGGATTGCCTATTATGGAGTAGCCGGTCTTGTTCTGGAACTCGCGCGAGATCGCGTCGCCCCCGAAGAGTATGGCGCACAGCACCACTATGGTGCCTATCGTGCTGCCCCACCAGCCCACATACAGGCCTATGGACGACGCGCCGATGGTGCCAGTGCCGTACTTCCAGAGGAGCAGGGAGAAGAGCAGGCCGAGGATGAGGGCTATCGCAAGCATTATGTAGAAGCGCCTCGACCTGAAGTAGTTGATTATGCTGTACTTTGCCATTATCCAGATGTGCATCATGTCGCTCGGGATCGGATACTCGCCGGATTGTGGTGCCGGAGCCACTTCCCTCTTTTTTGTCTTGTTGCTCGCCATGCCAATCACAGGGTATCCTTCACTAGGTTCAGGTAGCTGTCCTCGAGCTCTGAGCTGACTGGCTTGAAGCTTATCATGCCCATGCGCGTCGATGCCAGCTTCGAGAGGAGGCCTTCCTGCACCTCCATGCCTCCGGAGAAGCTGATCTGCACTGTCCACTGGTCTATCCTGTTCACCGAGTGGACGCCGCCCAGCCGCGATATGGCCTTTGTGTCCGTGACTGGCTTCGAGAACTCCACCTCCACAAGGTATGAGGAGGCCTTCCCGGCGAACCTGCGCGTAACGTTGCGTATAGTGTCGTGCACGAGCAGCTTCCCGTGGTCTATTATCGCCACCTCGTCGCACACCTCCGATACCTCTGAAAGGAGATGCGAGCTCATGAATATGAGGCGGCCCTCTGTCTTCAGCGTCTTGATCAGGCTCTTCACCTCCGCGGTTCCTCGCGGGTCTAGCCCTGATGTCGGCTCGTCGAGTATGACTATCTCCGGGTCCGAGAGGAGCGCCGAGGCTATGTTTATCCGCTGCTTCATCCCCTTCGAGAACTTGCCTATCTTCCTGTCCATCCACTGGTCCATCTTGACCTCGAAGACCGCATCGCGGATGAGGCGCACACGCTCGCCCTTCGGTATGCCGCGGATCTCCGCTATCATCGAAAGGGCTTCCATCGGCGTGAAGGAATGGTACATCTCCGGGGTCTCGACAAGCGACCCGCAGCTGCGGAGGGCCGCCTTCTTGTCCTCCTGGACTGAGACGCCGTCGATCAGCGTGGAGCCCGTGCTTGGGTTGATCATCGAGGTGAAGATCTTGAGGGTCGTGGTCTTGCCCGCGCCGTTCGGGCCGAGGAAACCGACGCATTTCGCGCCATCGATCCTGAAATTAAGGTTGTCCACGGCCATAAGCGACCCGTAGCGCTTGGAAAGATGAACTGCTTCGAGTGAGTGGCCCATCCGATCAGATATATTCCGTAAATCGTTTATTAAAGGCTTAGCATTGGCGAAAGTCCCAATGGGCCCATGCACATAGAATTCGATTTCTGATTTAGATTGAGGGATGAAGGATCTTGTGCAATGGATAGATGGGACAAGACTTTTATGCATTAAAAATTACAGTGTAGCATGGCAAAAGGCAATTCCTTAAGGCGCGAGGCCAGCCTCTTCCAGGTGGTTGCGTATGGAATAGGCAACATCATAGGCGCCGGGGTTTACGTGCTCATAGGCGCGGCATCGGGTCTTGCCGGCAATGCCGTATGGCTTGCGTTCCTCGCCGGAGCCGTGGTTGCGCTTTTCACCGGATTGTCCTACGCCGAGCTCTCCGCGCTTTATCCAAAGGCTGCATCTGAATACATCTATGTGGGAAGGGCCTATGGCAACAGGCTGCTCTCCTTTCTCGCGGAGTGGGTCATGCTCATAACTGAGATAGTGGCCGCCGCCACGGTCTCGCTGGGGTTCGCAAGCTACTTCACCAGCGTTGTGAACCTGCCTATCGTTGTTGTTGCCGCGGCCCTCCTGCTGCTGACCACGCTTATCGGCATCATCGGCATAAAGGAATCGCTTAGGCTCAATACCGTCCTGAGCATTGTCGCGATAGCGGGCCTGCTGATCGTTATCGCGGTGGGGATCCCCAAGCTCGGGTCCGTCGACTACGCCTACTCCCCGGCAGGGTTCTCGGGCATAATAGGCGCCACCATACTGGTCTTCTTCGCATACATAGGCTTTGACAACATCTCCAACATCTCGGAAGAGACCAAAAACCCGGAGAAGACCATCCCGAAGGCCCTCCTCATCGCGGTCGCGATATCGACGATAATCTATGTCCTCGTCGGCCTGGCCGCCGTCAGCCTTGTCCCATGGCAGAATCTGTCTGCATCGAAGGCGCCGCTGGCCCTGGCCGCAAATTCCGCCCTTGGGCCTGCCGGGTCGATTGTCATAACGCTCGCCGCGCTCTTTACAACATTGAATACCGTCCTGGTGCTGCTCATAGTTGCCTCAAGGATCGTTTACGGCATGGCTAGGGAGAACGTCCTGCCTAAAGTGCTCGGGGTTGTGAACAAGAGGACCCAAACGCCGATATTCGCATCGTTTGCGGTACTGCTCGTGGCCCTTGCGTTCCTCTCTCTTGGAGGCATAGGGATAGTCGCAAAGATAACCAGTTTCGGATCCCTTCTCACGTTCGCGTTGGTGAACCTGTCTCTTCTTCACCTGAGGAGGGTTGCGCCCCACCTCGAGAGGCCGTTCAAGGCGCCACTGAGCATAGGTTGGCTTTCGATCACCGGATTGATAGGTCTTCTGTCCTGCCTTGCGCTCCTGACGCAATTCGACATTTACAGCGTGGCCCTGGGGCTCATCCTTCCGATCTCCGGATTTATCATATACGCATTGATCGATAAAGGCAAGATCCTTGGCATAGACAAAAGGCTGCATCAACCGCATGAACATAAGCCGCGGGCTTAATCCACGAGCCTGCACCTAAAATAACCTGAAGTGCAGACTTTAGTGCAGAAATCAGTCCAAACAAACGACCAAAATGGATCGGCGATAACTAATTAAGGATTGTAATCCTTAACTAAGGAGGGCTTCTTGTAAAAATTATGAAATGCTAGCAATACCTGTTGCTCCCATAGTCTTCTCATAGTCCTGAATGGATTTGATTAAGTCATCATAAGTATACTCGTCTCCCCCTATTGCAATAATTTTCTGTACATTCGTGTACCACTCACTTATTGTACTTTTCTGTTTTGATATGCTTGAGATCAGGTCCGTCATGCTTATATTTCTGGATCTCCCTGTTTTCATAGCCTCCTCCCACGGTATCTTTGCAGCTGAAGAGCATATGCTTGTTATATCGGCTGCACTATAATAGTTGGTGAGATCAGAAAGTTTTGCATAATCAATATCTCCATTTACCGGCAATGATTTAAGACATAGTTTGAAAAGCTCTTGGCGTGCAATGCTGTCTGGAGGAGGAACATATACTAAACTGCCGAATCTGCCTGACCTTTTTAATGCAGAATCTATGATCCATGGTTCATTTGTTGCGCCCAGTACCAATAATCCTTCATTTGATGCTGAGGCCCCATCCATCTCTATTAGGAACGTGTTAACTGCTTCTCTGTACCCTGGATTAAATCCAGCAGTTTCCCTGCTTCCTCCTAGCGCATCTATCTCATCAAAGAATAATATACATGGTTTATTTTTTCTTGCAAAATCAAACAGCGTGCTTATGTGTTTACTTGTCTGGCCCCACCACATGCTCCTAATTTCGGATATCTTGGCCTCTACAAAATTCACCTTGGCTTCTCCAGCTATTGATTTTGCAATAAAGGTCTTGCCACAACCTGGTGGGCCGTACAATAATATTCCTCCCCCGGGCTTTACTCCGTACTTCTTTGCAAGTTCAGGATTCTGGAAAGGATATATTATAGACTCTTTAAGGGTGAGTTTTAGTTCGCCCATCCCCGCGACATTACTGAAATTCTGTTTTGGTATCTCTACAGTTGGAAGTATTGCATCGGGTGCAGGTTGGACCCCGCTAGCTGTTGGCGCTGTTCCTACGCTAGGTGCTGTGTTTGCACTTAGTTCGGCTATTCCTCTTTTAGCCTTGGCATTATTTGGATCATACTTTAATACCGTCCTTAGGTCAGCTATTGCCTCATCTCGTCTGCCAGATATATTGTATAACTGTGCTCTACCAATAAGTGCATCTATTTTAATTGCATCTATATTGGAGTTTAGTGACAAGGTCTTGTTAATGTCAGTTATTGCCTGGTCATATCTTCCGAGTTTATAGTAAGCGTAAGCTCTTAGATCATAATAATTGGTATTGGATGGATTTAGTTCTATTGCTTTAGTGTAAAAGTCTGCTGCTTTGTTGTAATCTGAATCCCTCTTGTCTGCAACTCTCCCAAGCACATAATAACCACTTGCCACTCTTGGATTTAGCTTTAGCAGTTTGTTTGAGTATAAGATCGCATCGTCAAATCTTCCAAGACTCAGGCAAGTCAAGGCCAACCCTTCGTATAATTCATTGGAGTTATAGCCTTTTTCCAGAGCTTCATTAAGCAACTTATATGATCCTACGAAATCTCTGTTCGTATATCTCTCTTTAGCACTTTTTATCAGATCTGTAGACCCATCCTCTTTGCTGATACCAAACAAACTCATCGCCTTCTGATGTACTTTAATCTATAGACC
>JAGWHJ010000032.1 GCA_028866835.1 Microcaldota archaeon
ATAGTAACATTATATGCTGGTCTCGTATAGACCCACGGATTTCTGTCGAATAATCTTTTCATTAAAGCTGTTACATGTTGGATATATCTTGTGTCTTTAGCATTTAAGAAAATTCTAATCTGGTGTCTATAATCTTTATCTACTGAATAATTTCCATCTTCAGCAAATATTCCGATAAATTCACCTATATCTATGGGGTTACTGTGATTAATAAAAAGCTCCTTCATTGGTACTGGCATCCTAACCACTAGACGACCAAGGCATGCAGAATATACTCTACCTATAATCCTATTAAATCATGCAGGTGCAGGCACAACCTGCAGTTATTCATTGTCTTTTGCTATCCTTTCCGCTGTTTTCCTGAGCTCCTCAATGCTCTTCTGGGGCCCTAGCTTTGTCGATATGTAGCCTTCGTACTTCTCGAAGTATACCCTGTCATTTGGCCATGTCTCGCTGAACTTGCTCGACAGGCCGTGAATTGGGTACAGCTTTATGTGGATGTGGTTTATCCCAAGGCCTTCCATCACCATCGCGGTCCTGTGGACCTTGAAGGACCTGTCCAGGAGCTTTGCGACATCCTTCGATGCCCTCATCAGATCGCCGTAGTCCTTGTCCGGCATCTCGAAGGCGTAAGAATCGAAGTGCTTCTTCGTGATCACAAGGGCCTGCCCCTCGACGTTCGGATTCCTGTCAAGTATGGCGATGTGCTTGCTGTCCTCCCATATCCTCACCGCCTCTATCTTTCCCTCAACGATCCTGCAGAATATGCAATCCTCCATGGTATCAGCCAGTTTAGCTTATTCCCGTTGGGGTGAGTCGAACACCCAACCTGCCGGTAACTACTTCCCGATGACTTCTCTCAAAGAAGTTCCAAACTACAGCCGGCCGCTCTAGCCATTGAGCTACAACGGGTCGATATATATCCGCAGTCAGGTATTTTAAATATACGATTAAATATATAAGCGGTAGGATTAATCTATGCCGGAAAGTGAGGAGGGTAGCAGCGGGTCCGGGGAGAGGGGCAAGGGCAAGCCAAAGCCCCAGCCGCGGCAGAGCTACAGCAACATCCCGATGTCATACTACTGGCTCAAGGATTCGCTGAAGCAGTTCTTCAGCCATGAGCACTTCCCTGACGCTTTGGCGGTCTCGTTCGCGCTCATAAGCGCATCGATAGCCTTCCCGTATTTCCCGCTTCCCGTACTTGTGCTCCTGGTCCTTGCGCTGTTCATAGTCACGCTGTTCTACACGCTCATAGGCCTGATGGTGCTCCTCTTCTCCACGTTCCTGATGTTCATCTACCAGGCGCCGCTGCTTGCATGGCTTCTGGGATTGTTCATAGGCATCTCCCTGTTCTTCGGCTACAAGCACTACCGCACGATAACGTTCATCTACTCTATAATGATGCTCTCGCTGTCAGGCATAGGTTACATCCTTGTGCTGCCGGCGTTCGTGATAGGCTCGCTCTACGTCGGCTTCAGGAGGTCCGTGATCTCCGTGGCAGTGATACTCTTCATGCTCCCCATGCTCTCCGGGCTGACCCAGACGCAGCTGTCCGCGCCGCTGGTGTACAACTACCAGACATTCAGCGCAGCACAGTCAGGCTCGCAGCAGTACTTCGTCTCGTCAAAGCCAGCAACCGACATCTTCGGTTTCCTTCCCGCAACGGGCTCGGCTCTGTTGACCTTCCTCAGCTTCAAGATAAGCGGCGATCTCCTCAACGCATTCGGCTTTGCGATAGGCGCCATATACCATGACATCGGAATAACGCTCGTGCAGCTGTTCGTGTGGCTGCTTGTCGTATTCGCCATGACAAACTACGTGATAAAGAGCAGGTCCGCGTTCAAGGGCACCGAGGCGAGCATGCTTAGCTTCCTGATAGTCGCGGTTTACATGGGTCTATCCTTCATAGAGGGGCAGCCGTTCAACACCTATGTGATGCTGAGTTTTCTCATAACGCCAGTCTCGATATATCTTCTGGAGAGCAACAATGTCGCGGTGGTGAAGGCCCTCGAAGTGATGAAGCAGGACTTCCTCGGGAAGTTCGGCGAGGCGTTCGAGGAGCTCACAAGCGGCACAAAGGAGACGCTCGACGACGTTGCAAACTACGACGAGACTAAGACGGAGCTACGCCAGGCCGTGCTAGGGCCGATAGAAAAACGCGAGATATCCGGCGCATACAACGTGAAGCCGGCAAAAGGCATCCTGCTGTTCGGACCTCCTGGCACTGGCAAGACGCTTATAATGCGCGCCCTCGCAAACGAGGTGAGGGCAAAGTTCTTCTATGTCAAGACATCCGCGCTAGTGTCGCCGTATCAGGGCGAGGGCGTCCAGACGCTCTCGAAGATCTTCGACACCGTCAGGAAGAGCCCTCCGGCAATACTGTTCTTCGACGAGATAGACGGCATAGCCGGAAGCAGGGAGCTGCAGGAGAACGAGACGAACAGGCAGCTGCTCTCGACGCTGCTCAGCGAGATGGATGGCTTCCAGAAGGTCGACGGCGTGGTGATAGTCGGCACGACGAACTCGCCCCAGCTCCTCGACCAGAGCATAATGAGGCCGGGCAGGTTCGACAAGGTCATTTACATGAGCCTGCCCAACAAGGAGGGCAGGTCGAAGATATTCCAATACTACCTCAACAAGCTCCCGGTAAACAAGGGGGCCAGCTCCGAGAGCCTTGCCGAGCTCACGAACAGGTACTCCGGCGCAGACATAAAGAACGTGTGCAACGAGGTCGCGCGCCAGATAGCCGACGAGGCGGTCAAGGAGAGCAAGGTCCTTGAGATAACGCAGGATGACATCGAGAGCGTGATAAAGCACACGAAGCCGTCCACGTCCTTGGTGATGCTCGACCGCTTCAACACATTCAAGATGGATTACGAGAGGCGGGCGCGCACCGAGGGCGAGGGCGACAAGGAGGACAGGATAACATTCGACGACGTTGTCGATCTCCAGGAGGCGAAGAAGACGCTCTATGAGGCCATAGAGATACCAATAATGCACCCAGAGCTCGTCAAGAAATACGATGTCAAGAGCATAAAGGGAATACTGCTCTTCGGCCCCCCTGGCGTGGGCAAGACCATGCTCATGCGCGCGATAAAGAACGAGATGTCCGATGTCAGCATAATCACGCTGCTCGGCTCGGACATAAGCAGGGCTGGCATCGAGCGCGTGTCGCAGACGATAAATGATGTATTCAACAGGGCGAAGGAGAACGCCCCGTCGATAATATTCATAGACGAGATAGACGCGCTGGCTCCGAGCAGGGCGGAATCGAGCGAGCTCGGGGTGCAGGCGACGAGCGAGATACTCCAGAACCTCGACGGCATAAAGACCCTCGGCAATGTCATCGTCGTTGCGGCCACGAACAGGCCGGACCATCTCGATCCTGCGCTCATCAGGGCCGCGAGGTTCGACAGGCTGATCTTCGTCCCTCCGCCGAATAAGGATGACAGGAAAAAGCTGTTCAGGATGAGCCTTGAGAACGTGCCCCTCTCCAATGACATCGACCTTGACAAGATAGTGGACATGACCACGGGCTTCAGCTGCGCTGACATCGTCGAGGTGTGCAGGAAGGCGAAGCTCACGGCGCTTGAGGCGAACATCTACACCTCAAAGGAAAAGAAGATAAGTATGCAGGACCTTACAAATGTAATATCCGGAATGAAGCCCTCGGCGCCCGCAGAGGCAATGGGCGTCTACATGGACTTCCTTTCGCAGCACCAGGGAAGATAAATGTCCCCCATCCTGCCGCTTATCGTAGCAATTCCATTCTTCGCAGCGCTATTGGCATTCTTCATCGACAAGAGGATCTGCCATACGGTCGCGCTGGTCGCATCGGCGGCAACGTTCGCGCTCTCCCTGTTGGCGCTCCTGCTGGCGCACTTCTACGGGCTTGGGCAGTTCCAGTTCACAATCAGCTACATACCGCAGCTGAATCTGAGCATGGACTTCGCGCTCACGCAGGTAACGATGATACTGCTCGTGATGAACGCGGTGGTGTTCCTCGCCGCCTCGGTTGTCGGGCCTTACTTCATAAGGGAGCGCCAGCGCATATACGCGATAATATTCCTCATCGCCGAGGGGGCGTCGTACGGCGTGTTCCTGACGGGAAACCTGCTCATGCTCTACATCTTCTGGGAGGTGGCGGAGATAATGATGTTCTTCATAATCTTCGTCTACGGAGGATACAACAGGCGCTACGCGTCGATAAAGTTCCTCATCTACTCGATATTCTCCAGCCTTCTGCTCCTCATAGGAATAATCCTGCTTTACAACAACGTAAACCCGCACACCTTCGAGATAACGACGCTCATCGCATCGGGTTCCACGATACCTGAGGCTACGCAGCTCCTCATAGCCATACTGCTGATAGGGTCATTCCTGATAAAGATGCCTGTCTTCCCGCTCCACAGCTGGCTCCCCGATGCCCACACCGAGGCACCGACCACCGGAAGCATGATACTCGCAGGCGTCCTCCTGAAGTTCGGCGGATACGGGCTTCTGCTCACGCTGCTCATACTCCCGGCCGTTGTCAATTACTCGTCATCCATAGCGCTCCTCTTTGTCTTCTCTTCCGTCTACTCATCGGTTGTCGCGCTCCGGCAGGCGAACATAAAGCGCATGATCGCATACACCAGCATCACCGACATGGGCATAGTGGGCCTTGGCCTGCTCGCGTCCAATTTGCTCGGCGTGCAGGGTGCCGTTTACGTCATGCTCAGCCACGGAATAGTCATCTCCCTGCTCTTCCTCGTCGCGGGCACGCTGGACGAGCTCTACGGCACACTCGAGATAGACAAGATAAAAGGCGTAGTGCGCGAATTCCCTGCGGTCGGATATCTGTTCATCTTCGGTGTATTTGCGATAGTCGGGCTGCCTCTCACCGCTGGCTTCATCGGGGACATACTCCTGTTCTTCGGCTCATTCGGTTCGTTCGGCCTTATGGGCGTGGTGCCCCTCGTCGGGGTTCTCATGATAGGTGTCACGCTTTTCTGGGCGATAGAGAGGTCGTTCTTCTCCCAGCCCAGGGCCGCTGCGACGTACGGCAGCCTGTCCGAGAGCGTCGTTGCCTCTGGTTTGATACTCTCCGCCTCTGCGATAGCGCTCGGGCTTATGCCATTCCTCTTCTTCACGCTGGCCCAATAGGCTATGCGACCTGTGCCGCGAATAGTATGAGCGTGAGCCCCAGCGACACGGTGAAGTTGTCATCCATCCCAAGCCGCGCACCCTCTATCATTGCGGCAGCAAGTGCCAGCGGCAGAGCCCATACGCCCACGAATATGCTGCCTATTATGGCCGCTACGACGAAATATACCGCGCTGCCGACCACGCTCTTGCTCTTGTTGTAAGGCAGCTTCGGCCCTCCGAGGGCTATGCCTACTATCGTTGCGAGCGGATCGGCTATGAATGTTGCGGAGAAGACGAGAAGCACGTAGGTGTTGTTGAGGAATGCGATGGCGATCAGCGAACCGAGCCCGAGCCACAGCGCCCCATGCCCCAGCCTCGCCCCGCTGCGCTCGAATGTGTATGCATACCTGTAAAGCGCCCCCCTCTTGTTGGTCTCCGCGTATCTTATCCCGAAAAGGCCGATCAGTATCACCAGCAGGAGTATGGTTATAGCCTCTGCATTCTGGAGGAAGATGAAGCAGAGCATGAGCAGCGCTCCAGCAACTATGTGGAGCACGTCCCTCTTCAGCTCTATCGTCTTTGTCGATATCCTGAACCGGGGCTCCTTCAGGCTCGTTATGCTGCCGAGCATGCCGAGCAGCATCGCCTGCGCGATGAAGGCCACGCCTATCTCATATGTAAGCACCATGTACGCTATGCTCAGCGCGACATGGAACATGGAATCGATGCCGTCCGAGTGCGAGCCCAGGAGGCCGTTGAAGATCAGCAGGCCCACGGCAAGTATTACTATGTTGTTCGGGCCCACCCCCTCCACCCAGAATATCACCATGCCGGCAATGAAGAACGCAACTAGTATCCTCATCTCATTGGAGTTGTATCTCATTATGCGCAGCAGCGCAAGCGCGGCCAGCAGGAAATAGACCAGGAGTTGTACGTAGAACGGCAGCTCAAACGACGAGAACACCATGGGACTATACCTTGTAGATTATCCACGCAGCCACAACGAAGGCTGCGACTATCAGGAAAGGCACTGTGTACTTGCCCCTTCTCACTATCTTCATGCCAACGTCGGTTATGAGGTCCCTTGAGCCGAATCCCCACACCGGGAAGTCCTTTACCTTCATGCTGGCGTATGCAACCTTGACGGGCTCAACGGATTCCATGGCCTCCTCTATCATGCCGTCGAGGAGCGGGGCCATCTGCTTCATCGTCGTCACCCTTCCGAGCGCGTTGCTCGCGGAGATGGAGAGCGTGTTGACCGCATGCGTGTCTGTCGTGCATACCTCCATGTCGATGCCGAACTTATCCCTCACGTGCTTTATTATGCCTGACCTGAGCTTCGGAAGCATGTTGTTTGAATCTATCATGAGCATGCCGAACTTGTGGCTGCCGAAGTCAAAGATGCCGAAGCTCGTGTAGCCTGAGCCTACGTCCTTGTTGTAATTGAGGGCACCAGACATCTTCATCGAGGAAGAGCCGAATCTCAGCGGCTTTTCCCTGCCTGATTTCAGTGCCTGTGTTATTGCATCATTGTACTGCCCTATGTACTTGCTGCCCCTGTATATGCCGCGGAGTTCCTCCTTCGATGCGGTCTCGAACCTGCTGTTGTGCGCATCAACTATTATGGCCTTGCTGCCTCCCCTGCTTGCAAGGTCCTTGAAGCCCATGCCCACATCGCGGTCTATGTCCTCCGTTATCGAAGGGGCCTTTGTCAGCGCTATCATGTTGACGTCGTTGATGTGGATGTTTGTTGCGCTGCAGGGGCCCGCCCTGCCCTTGCTTACGTATCCGATCCCCGTTTCATAGGAATGGCCGTTCAGCCCGTCCACGTACCTGCATATGTCGTGCGAGAGCTTCATCACATCGGCGGTGCTCATCGGATTGTCATCTATGTTGACGGCGCTGTGTATTATGAACGGCGCAGCCCCGTACCTCCGGTTGATGAGGTTGCCCATGTACTCGGGGAAGGCGCTTCCGGACACCTTGTAGAAGGGCCCGTAGTGTATGTCCGGGTTTATGAAGAGCGCCTTGCTGCCATTTCTCCCTTTAAGCGAAAGTATGTCTACTTCGAGATCCCTCCTTATCCCGCCGTTCCCTAATATCTTCGAATCCCACGTGAGATTGTAAAGCGAGGTGCCTATGATGGAGCTGAGAAGCGACACGCCGCTTATGTTCAGCTCCTTCTTCGCTGGCCTGTCAAGCACGTATATTATCACATAGCTTACTATGAGGAAGACGGCCATGCCTCCGTAAAGCTTGAGCAGCACAGTGTAGCTCTCAAACGCCGGCCCTATAGCAAGTATGTACTGGCCGAAGGATACGAGAAGGAGGACGTTGAGCAGCGGCTGAGCTGTGGCAGTCACTATCGCGCTGCGCCTCTGGCCTATCGCCACCTTGTTTATGAAGAACCAGTACCCGTAGAGGCCGGCGTTCCCTAGCAGCAGTATGACCTCGACGGCGTTCTGGCTTGCACCCATGAAGTACGCCACCGAGCATATTATCACGAACAGGGCGTAAACGAACGATATGGGGAGCGTGGCGAAGAGTATGTCCATCAGCTTCATCTTCCTCCTCATTGATTTTATGAGGATCCCGGTGAGCAGCGCAGGCAGGCTGATCACAAGTATTCCTGCACAGCCTCCATCAAGGAGCGGGAGCAGGTGGCCGGGGCCGCTGTGGTACTGGGCTATGAAGCTTGCTATTATCCCGGTCATGAAGCCGAGGGCAAGGAGCATCAGCGATGCTACGTGCCACTTTGGTATCCTGAACTTGAAGTAGCGCGAGTACTTAGTGATGTCCTTGCCGCCACTGCCTCTATACATGCAGCCACATCATTTCCCAAATCTTCTGTCTCTCTTGTTGTAATTGGCCAGCGCAACAGATAGGTCGTTCCTCGTGAAATCCGGCCATAGCTTCTTTGAGAAGTAGAGTTCGGCATAGCCCGCCTGCCAGGGCATGAACCCGGACAGCCTCTCCTCGCCGGAGGTCCTTATCACGAAGTCTATGGTTGGCACCTTCCTCGACATCAGGTGCTTCTCGAAGTTGTCTTCGTTTATCTTCCTCGGATCCCCTTCAAGGGCGAGCTGCTTCGCGGCGTATAGTATGTCATCCCTGCCGCCGTAGCCGATCAGCATGTTTATGACGCGCTTGGTGTAGTGCATTGTCTCCTTCTCGAGATTCTTCAAAGCCTTTATTACATCCATCGGAAGGACGTTCTTGTTGGCTATTATGTTGACCTTTATCTGGTTGTCCTTCAGGCGCTTGAGTATCTTCTTGTCGGTGGCCACACGCTTGTATATGTTGAGCAGCGTGTTGACCTCGTGCTTCTGCCTCTGCAGGTTCTCCGAAGAGAGAGCCCATACGGTAACGCTGTTTATGCCGTAGTCGGCACACCACGTGGTGAAGTCTATGAACCTGTTTACGCCTACGCTGTAGCCTTTCAAAATAGATAGTCTGTGCTTCTTTGCCCATCTTCTGTTTCCGTCGGGGATTATGGCTAGGGCGTTTGGCACTGCGAATCTCATATCTGACCAGTATACATCATATTCACTATTTATTTAAATACTTTATCATTATCGCCAAGATACGCCTGTTCATGCCCTCTGGAAATACAAAGCTATTTAATCATGCACCGGCAACATCCTAACTAGGGGGTAAAAATGCCAGATTCTAATAAGGATAACCAGTCTAACAAGGACATGCACTCGCAGTACCAGGCTCTCCATCTCGGCAGCAAGAACATAAAGCAGTACGCGGGATCTGGGTTTGCGCTGCTGGTTGACATAATTTTGTCAGCGTTCATCGGATGGCTTGCAGCCGTATTCTCCGGCGATGCCGCCACAGGCGCCATAGTGGGCTTCGTCATATTCCTCATACTCCTCGCAATGTCGATAAGGGTTGTGAGCGAGTGGAACAGGATGCCTGTGCTCAGGCTCGGCAGGTACAAGGGGATCATAGGGCCTGGCTTCGTAACGATATTCCCCATAATAGAATCGACGCCATTCACCGTCGACCTCAGGGTCATAAGCACAACATTCAGCGCCGAGCAGACGCTCACCCGGGACAACGTCCCGGTGAATGTCGATGCGATACTGTTCTGGCAGGTCAACAACCCCGAGCAGACCATACTCAACGTGCAGTCCTATTTCGATTCCGTGCAGCTTGCTGCGCAGACCGCACTCAGGGACATAATCGGCAAGAGCGCCCTCTCGGAGATGCTCGCGGGCAGGGACATAATAGGGAAGGACATCGATGCGCTCATTGCTGAGAGGGTGGCCATGTGGGGCATAAAGGCCATCTCCGTGGAGATACGGGACGTCAAGATACCAAAGGAGCTCCAGGACGCCATGGCAAAGGTGGCGATCGCAGAGAGGGAGAAGGGGGCAAGGGTAACGCTCGCGGCAAGCGAGAGCCTCGCCGCTGACAAGATGCTGGAGGCTTCGAAGAAGTACCAGAGCGACCTCTATGCGATGCAGCTCAGGGCCCTGAACATGATGTACGAGATCAGCCTCAACGGCAGGAACCTGATGATCTTCGTACCGACGGAGAACAAGGGGGTTAGCATGCCCACGCCGCTAGGTGTTCTCGGACTTCAGGACATCTCCAACCTTAAGAAGGAGATGCAGAAGAGGAGGCAGGGCAAGAAATGATCGGTTCACTAGGTTGAATCATGCCCCACAACTCTGCTGACGTCGAAAGGATTCTCAGGGAGAAGATAAGGGCCATACCAGACTACCCGAAGAGGGGTATAATCTTCAGGGACATAACCCCGCTTCTCAAGGACAAGAATGCGACCAAGATCTGCATAGACGAGATGGCAAAACGCCTCTCAAGGTACAAGATCGATTACGTTGTCGGCATCGAGGCCAGGGGGTTCATCTTCGGCTCTCTGCTTGCTTACAAGCTTGGGGCCGGCTTCGTTCCGGCTAGGAAGAAGGGCAAGCTGCCGTACTCCAAGATAAGCAGGGATTACGCCCTTGAGTACGGGAACGAGACCCTGGAGATGCATGACGATGCCGTTGAGAGGCAGAGCAACGTGGTTGTAGTGGACGACCTCCTGGCGACCGGAGGCACCGCAAGCGCAGCCGGAGCGCTCGTCGAATCCCTTGGCGGCAGGGTCGTCGCGTACGCATTCGTTGTGGAGCTTAAGGACCTCGGCGGCCGTTCCAAGCTTACTGGCAAGGACATAGTCTCGATCGTGACTTACTGAACCTATGGTAATTGAATGATTGCTATCCTGTTTTCATTGATGCAGCTGGCCATGGGCGCCCTGACAGGCGCATCATCTGCCATCACTGCATTCATCTCATCGTACGGCTACATCGCGGTCTTCATCCTTATGTTCCTGGAATCAACGGGCATACCAATACCAAGCGAGGTGCTCCTGCCGCTCACCGGCCATCTGGTGCAGACCGGCGTCTTCAACCCGGTATATGCATATGCAATAGTGGTCCTTGCAAGCATACTCGGCATAGCGTTCGATTACTACATCGCCTATTTCCTCGGCAAGCAGATCGTCTACAGGCATCTGAATCTGTTTCATATCAAGAGGGAGAGCCTCGATGCCTTCGACGAGTGGTTCAGCAGGAACGGCCCCTTCACGGTATTCATAGCAAGGTTCATACCAGAGGTCCGCGCGCTGATAAGCCTGCCTGCTGGTTTCGCGATGATGCCCCAGCGCGATTTCTTCATATACTCGATAGCGGGTGCGCTGATATGGGATGCGACCCTCATGGCGTTCGGCTACTACGCCCTAGGCACCAACAACGTCACGGTCACGTTCGCCGCAGTTGCAGTATTCATAATAATACTGTACATGATATACAGGCGCTTCAGGAGGTCGCTGAAAAGAAAGAACTGATATGGAGAATTGGGCCTGCTTCTACCTCGGCTCAAGTATGTAGTTCTTCACTATCTTTATTACCTGGTCTATGGCCTTCCTTATGTCCGCCTCCGTCTTCCCTCCCGTGCAGATGATCTTCCCGTTCTTGAATAGGAGGAGCGCCGTCTTGGGCTCGTGTATCTTGCATATTGCTCCAGGGAACTGCTCCGGTTCGTAGTCGACGTCAGGCGATGCCTTCGCAATGCCGTAAAGGTCCAATTCTACGCCAAGATCCGCGCTCGCCACTATGTTCTCGATCTTGAACTTCGGATTCAGGACAGGCTTCCTGGCGCCCTTCGTCCTCTTCTCCTCCTGGGGCTCAAGTATGTAGTTCTTCACTATCTTTATTACCTGGTCTATGGCCTTCCTTATGTCCGCCTCCGTCTTCCCTCCCGTGCAGATGATCTTCCCGTTC
>JAGWHJ010000006.1 GCA_028866835.1 Microcaldota archaeon
CAATCACTTTGCCTTTTTTATGGCAATGTCAGGCATGTAGTTTGCAAGGGAGACAAGATACAGGAGCCCAAGGAAGAGCAGGGCCACCGCAAAGGTAGAGATCTGGAACGATATGAGAACGACGAATATCAGGAACAGCAGGCCTATGCCCATGTAGAGCCTCTGCCTGTTGACGAACCTCGAGCGCAGCTTCTTGTAATCTGGATAGCATGCCTTGCATACGTCGAGAGCGTTCCCCTGCTCGTTGTGGGTGATGTTCCTCTTGAACCATCTCATTGTGTCTATCACGTAATCCTCCCGCACGGGTATGCCCGCCTTGGCCTTGCCGCAGATTATGCAGTATTCCTTAGCCATGCGACCACTAATCTATGACCAGCTCGACCGCCTTCCCGAAGGCGTTCCTTATCTTCTCCTGGTCCAGCGAATCGAATATGTTCGTTATCGAGATGTCGTCTATCCCTATCCTCCGCAGTACGTTCGTTATCTCCTTCTCGCGAAGCCCGTACCCCTGCAGCATGCCTGCAAAGGCCACCGCGTTCACGTGCTTGTGGGTCTTGTCCATGTTGGTGAGTATCGCCTCGACGTTCTTGTCGCTGATGCCGAACGAGCCGAGCATACGCTTGAGCTCAACCTTGCTTATTATGAAGGTTCCTGCCATTGCCAACTACCCCTTGACGTTGATGAACGTCCTGCTTATGATCTCGTCTGCGAGCCCGAGGCTCCTCATGAAGCCTATCACCGAATCGCGGTTCGCGCCGTTCTTGAGGAGCGTGTTCACCAGCTCCTTTATCTCCATCATCCTGCTCCTCGCATCGAGCTCGGCGAAAGTGGCGTTTATCGTCGTTGCGGTTAAGTTGTTGCTCACGAGCTTCGAGCTGAGGTCTATTTTCTTGAAGTAGTACTCCTTGGTTATGTTGACGTCGCGCATCTCGTTCTCGGTGAGCAGGTCGGCCATAGTGATCGTGTACACGTCAAGCGGCACCTCCCCTATTATTCTCTCAAGCACGAAGACCGACGGGAACTTAACGGACGTCTGGAAGGAGAGCTCGATGGCGGCCTGGCCCACTCCGAACCTGCTTATCTCGCCCCTGATGAACTGCGAGAAGTTGAGCGACCCCTGGAGATAGTCCATGAACTTCTCGAACTTTATCTTCATCATTATGTTCGTGCCGACGTTGGAGAATATGGCCTCGTTGATGTCTGTCGGGTTCTGCGACGCCACTATCAGCCCGAACTGGTACTTCCTCCCCTCTCTTACTATGGTGACCGCGTCGCTCCTCTCGTCGCTCGCCACCTTCCAGGCCTCGTCGAGCACTATTATCGCCTTGAGCCCCTTGCTTGCGCTCCATCCCTCCATCCGCATCTTCTCCTTAGTTGTCTGGAGTATGAAGAGCGCTGCGAGTGCCCTGAACTTCTCGTCAGGAAGGCCGGAAAGGTTAATGTCGACAAGCCCTGACGAGAGCAGGACGCCTATGTCCACTGTGCTCTTCCTCGCGAAGTAGTCCTGCCCCTCCCTTGAGAACTGCCTGAGCCTGTAGACCGCATTCTCGAGCTCCGCAGGGTACTCATAAGTTCCTTCCTGCAGCTTCTCCTCAAGCAGCCTGGTAACATCCTTGAGCGTGGGCGCCTCCTTCCTCGGATCGGGCGCACCAGACAGGTTGAAGCCCGCGTTGAGGTACGACTGCTCGATGGCCTCCTCAGTGAGCCTGCGCTGGTCCGGGAAATCTGATATGTCCGTAAGGATCTCGAGCGCGGTCATTATCTGCTTTGAACGGTCAAGCGGCTTCATGCCGGAGAGGTCCATGAGGTTTATGTAGTCGCCCTTTCCCAGGGAGACCACCCTGCCGCCGCTCTGGGTCACCCATCCAAGGTATTCCCCCGCCCAGTCTATTATCAGCGCATTGGTGTTCCATATGTAGCTGGCCCTTATCAGGAACGTCTTCACGAAAAAGCTCTTTCCCGAGCCTGTTATCCCCACAACCGATATGTGCGGGTTTGTGAGCGTGGCGAACGTCCACGTGAAGGGGACGGAGAAACGCCTCGTTATGCCTATGAATATCGATTCCGTCGGGTCGTTGAGCAGGTACTCGTACGGAGGCTCAGGCGGCCTCCCAAGGCATGCCCTCTTGGCCAGTTCATTGCTCATTACGCTCTGCACTTTTATTAGTCCCATCTCTTCACCTCTGCGTCTGGAATGTGGCCTTGAGCTGCTCTACGTCCGGCAGCGAGTAGTTGAGCTTGTGCAGCAGGTACATCTCCCTGCCCACCACTCTGACTATGCTGAGGTCAAAGCCGTTGAATATCGTCTGTATCTTGTCGAGCTGTGTCGTCAGCGCGTCCATCGCGTCCTTCTCGCTGACGCCTACGGCAGTGGATTCGAAGTACAGCATCGTGTCTATGGGGCGCTCGCCGCCTCCAAGCCTGTCTATCCTCGCCTGGACGACGTTCATGCGCCTCTCTATGTCGCGCAGCGTCATGGGGTTTGCGTTGCTGTTGCTCACCTCCTTCGAGTACTGGAACTGCAGGAGGCCTCGCTTCCCCTCAAGCTCATCCCTGTACTTCTGTATCTCCTGCGATGTCGATACGATGTTGAACTTGAAAGGGAAATTCAGGTTCATGACGGCGCGCTCCCACTTGTCAGGCGCAGCCGTTATGTTCGCCTTCTCCTCCTCGGAGATCTCCTCCTGCGCGAAGACGTAGTTGTATATGTTCGCGGTCAGGTACCCTGTGGCGTAGTATATGCCGCCGCTGAACTTTATGATTGCGTCCTCAGACGGCGGTATGGAATAGTCCTTGCCTGGTATTATCGTTATCCTTGCGATCTTCGTGAATATGGGAAAGACGAGGAAGTCCGCGAAATATATCACAAGTATCAGGACCATGCCCAAGATGGCTATGATCACCACCCCCAGCTCGAGGAAGCCGGATTCTGGGGCGCCTATCAGCACTAGCGCCCCTGAAATGAGCGTTACCCCGATATATATCAATGCCTCGTTGTCCATTGCTCACACCGTAGTCTGTTCCGAAGACTTGTACTGCATCATCTCGTCCACCGTCCTGCTCGGTATCATGTGGTCCGGCTCCAGCATCACGAGTATCTCCTCCTCCCTGGCAACAGAGGCCGTTATCCCGAGTACCGAGCTTATTCCGGCAGCTATCTCCTCCGCCCTTATTACCGCGATGTTTATGGCCTCCTCCTCAGTGCCGCCGACTGCGCTGACCATCGCGTAGGCCGCTAGCGTCTGCGACCTGGTCTTGTTGACGCTGTCGTAGAGGTTGTGCCACATCGTTACCTCTCCGTTTATGCGCTCCGTCTTGTCCGCAGGGGTTCCAGGCTGGTTGCTCAACTGGTTGTACACCTCCTGCACCTGGTTCAGCTTGTCGGTTATCTTCCTTATGTAGTCGTCCTTGTTTATTATGTACAGCTGCACGGAGAGCTTCATCGGCGTCTTGCTGATGGTCGCGACCTTCGCGAAGAGCGACGCGAACTCGAACTTGTCCTCGGGCTGCATCTCCGAAGCAGATTCGTATATCGGTATCCTGACGAAGGCGCTGGCATAGACGAGCGTCTCCCCCCTCACGACAACCGCATTGCCGTTCGGAGCCATGTAGAACGGGTCGTCGCTGCTCACCACTGCCGTGCCCTTCTTCATGTGCACGAATGAGAGCACGAGGTAGTCATAATACTTGACGGAAAATGCAAGGATTGCGAAGATGACAGCAACCAGCGCAAAGACGAAGGACCCGAAAGGACCCACGGCGTACCCGATTATCAACGGCAGTATCGCGAAGACAAGCGAGACAAGGACAAGGATACCAAAGGTAAACATCTTTGTGTTCTTGTCCATCGGATCGCCAGTAAGACGATATACTATGTAAAGGAATAGATTTATATTTAGCTGTTTAGCCCTGGACGCTATGTGCCGGTGCTATACCAAGCCCTTGTCGCGCAGGTCCTGGACCCTCCTCCTTATCCTCTGGGTCTGCAGAGAGTTTAGGTACTCAACCCTTGCCTTCCTTCCGGCCATTGCGATCTTCCCCGGCGTGAACGAGCTTGTGACATCCGCTTGAGGTGTGGGATTATCGCCGAAGTTATGTATGGCATTCGACCTGAAGAAGCTGTTTGTGTGCGACTTCTCAATCCTGACACGGCCCGACTCTAGCACCTCTTTTCCAAGCTCATAATTATCTGGGTTTCCAAAGATCCTTGTATAAGCCCTGCGTTCATGCTCCTGTCTCCTCTGCTGGTCGAGGATATCTGTACGTATGTCATCAAGATGCTGCTCTACGTGCTCTCCCCTGAGCCTGTCCGCCCTTTCCATCCCCGCCCGCGAAGGCCCGAAGCTAGGCTTGTAAGCCCTTGCCCTTGTTGCGACCTGGCTTGCGTAATCTTTCATCGGCTCTGTCACGATGACCCTTCCGGCGGCCCTTGCCGTTGCCCTGAATCCCGTATCCGCGCCGCGCTCGGCCCTTATCTCCTCTCCCGCGCCTGCAAATGTCTGTATCATGGATCTTGCGCCGCCTACGGTAGCGTAGGCGAATGCATTGGTCTCCCTGCTGACACCTATCCTGTCGATGCCTGCGCCCCTTGCAGCGGCAATGCCTCTGTCGAGTGCCCTCCTGAATGCGGAGTTGTCGCTGCTCTCGTTCCCCCTCTGCTCCCTGTAAGCGTTAACCCCTGCCCTTATGTTCTGCGGCGCACTGTAAACCGCGTGAATGGCAGAGCCTGCAACCGTCCTTCTCAGCATGTCCGGCTCATGGCCCTTATTATAGGTGTGCTGCTCGTTCGCAGCCATGTACGTCCTGTACTCCTTCCTCAGATCAGACTCGCTCATCTCGCCATTATGGAAGCTTTCTACTGCATTGCCGAGCCTTGTCGCGCTGTTAATCCTGGTATTTGCTCTCTCTATGAGCTGGTTTGCCGCATCTCTGCTACCGCCCATGACCTTCGCAAGCCTCCCCGGATCCCTGCTAGCTGCGCTTATATCACCTACATTATTGTACCCTGCTTCATTCAGGGCAGTGGTTAAGCGTTTGTTGACTCCTAGCGTTTCAACGTCTTGGGCTTCCATATGACTTCTTACGCCACTCTTCATGTTGATTATCGGTTTAGTCTCTCCCATCACACGTTCTTTGAATGAAGAGTAGGTGGCCCAGTTCTTGAATATAGCCTTGGCATAGCCTCCTGCCGTCCTCTCCCCACCAGGCGTATCCATCCTGTACCTGTACGAACGCCAGAGCCTGCTGCCTATAGGATAGGCAGGAAACATCGGCGTTGTGAGCACGCGCCCGATCTTCATGCCCGGTCCCGCAAGCTCGTTTGCCATTGAACTTTGATAACCACCGCCCTGTGTGCTCCTTCCAAGCTTTGAGAACTTGAAGGTTCCGTACAAAAGCGCGCCTTGCGGCACAACTACAGCTGCCGCAATCTTTGCATTCCTTGTAAACGTCCTGAACCCCTCCGAGTTTGCGGTCCTTCTAGCGAACCCGGTAGCCCTGCTGTAACCAGCACCTACTCGTCCAGCGGCACGCCTTGCAAGAACCCCCCCTCTGCTGGCGGTCACTCGGTTGACCACAGCACGCCCTCTGTTGAAGTTTATCCTCCTTGGAGTAGCCATCGCCGTTGCGGCTCCCGCCGCCCCGGCTCTTCCCGCAGCCCCCGAAAAGATGCGTGCGCCTCCACGATTCCGCATTGCCATGCTCGCCCTCCTCTTGAGCCGTGCGCCTGCATTCATTCCCATCTTGCTTGAGAAAGGCAGCGCGTAGAAAGGCAGGGACAGCGCGGTCTTTCCAGTTATCGAGCCCTTCGCCCCTGTTCCTATCCCGAGCAGGGTTCCTATTCCGAAGAGGTTGAAGACGCTGAAGCCCCTCGTTGCGCCTGCAGCTGCCGCTATGAGAATCAGGATGATGAATAACGGTATAAGGGCGTCTATCGATCCCAACGACAGAAGCGCGTACACGAGCAGGAACGTCGCCATCATCATAATATTAGATAAAGCAGCTTCTCATTTATATACTTGCCGAGATGACTAAACAAGAGACCTCAGCCTTGACGACGTCCTTGCCATGCCCCCGATGAACTCGGCTATCTGTATGATGAACGCGTACGTCAGCGCCACGATCAGCGTCGGGAAGAAGAGTATGGAGAGCCAGAACGTCCCGAACGTGGTCTGGACGTTGGTCAGCTGGCTCACGAGAGGTGAACCGGGGTTTATCGCGTCGGTGACTATCTGCTGGGTATTGCCATTGTACCTGTTGATAACTGCAGTGGAGGCCGCAAGTGTCGACGACACTGGAGACGTGAAGTAATACGCTATCGAGAATAGTATGGGCATGATGAAGTAGAAGCCTATGGCGATGGCCATCAGCATGCCGCCCACGTGCCGCGTGGGTATGAACGCCCTGAATATTACCCCCGGTATCAGGAACGCCGGTATCGCAGCGTAGAGCATGAACAGCACAAGGTAGTACTGCACGTATACCGAGAAGAGGCCGTCGAAAAGGAAGACCATTATGCCGAAGCCGGGGTAGAAGAAGATGTAGTCCATTACCGCGGTGAATATCCCGAGGGCGTTCTCGCACTCGAGGGGCGTGCAGGTCGAGAGGCTGAAGGAGGCGTAGTACTTCGCCGTGCTCGTTGTTATGAAAAGGCTCGTGGCAAGGTTGCTGGTCGCGTTCAGCGTGTGGGCCATGTACGTCAGCGATGCATCGAACGGATCGAGGGAGCCTGCCGTGAGCCCGGGCAGCAGACCGAACATTATCGCCGCTATGAAAAGGAACATGAGGACTATTAGCGCGGTAGCTAGCGCCTCGTACATCTCCGCTACGCCGTACGTCCTGAGGCGCTCGTTCTTGAATGCTATGCCCGACATGAATATGATCACCGCTATGAGGAACGAGACGGTTATCGAGGCTATTGCAACCGGCTCCCAGGCGCTCCAATTCGCGGCAACCGCAAGGTTTATGTGCGAGCAGTACCAGGGCGCGACCACCTCAACAATCCCGGAAGGCGGGCTGCAGTACGTGGTGAGCGGCGACTGCGCGTACAGTATCGTAACTGCTACCGAGAGCACCGCCAGCGCTATGAGCTTGAATTTCATGATCATCACTACAATATCCTTGTCAGGAGCGAGAGGAGGTCCATCTTCTCCCCAACAGCTTTCGAGAAGTCAACTATGAATGCATCCGCTATCACTAGGTTGATGAGCGGTATCAGCGTGAGGCCCAGGGCTATGAACCCGCTGTAGAGTATCGTCTCCCTGAAGGGCGCGAGGAAGACGGGAACAGCGGCCGGTATGCCTCCGGTAAGCAGGGCTACCGGTATCTTGATGAATTCCCCCGTGCTGAAGAAGTAGCCTACGACGTGCAGGCCGTTCCCGAAGAAGGTGCTGTATCCGTTTATACCTATCTGCTGTATTGTAAAAGTGAGGAAGCCGTACGTTATCACCACCATCAGGGGGTAGACAAAGCCGATGCCCAATCCAAACGCTATCATCGCGCCCCCGAACGACCTCGTAACTCCGAATGCCCGTGCCACGAGCCCCAGTACCATGAACGTCGCGAAGAGCGGCAGCGCCGCATTTATGAGTATCTGCTGCACGAAGGAGGCGATGACCAGGGTGAAGAAGCCCTGCATCAGCGGTACTATGTAGTGGTGTATGAGCTGTATGGGAAGCAGGCTTATCGAGAACGAGATCCCGGTTCCCATCACGCTGACGTCTCCAGTGGCTCCGGAGGCCACATGCACCGCAGGGAAGAAGGTCACCGCGGGGCTTGCGGAGAGCACTATCGATGTCCAGTAGACGTTGTTGCTGAAGCTGATCACGTCCTGGTTGAAGGTGTAGATGTCGCAGTCGGCGAGCCCGAAGAGGTTGTCCTGCGTTCCCGTGAGCAGCGATCCGCTCCCTCCAGGCGTGCACACCTGCGGCAGCAATCCTACTGAAGAAAGCAGCGGAGAAGGAGTCACCGTGCACAGTAGCGTCGCGAAGCTCATGAAGATGAGGACGAATATTATGTTGAGCAGGCCGTCGTATATCTTTACCTTCGCCCAGACCCTGATGTCGCTCCTTCCGGCAAGCGGGCTCAGCATATATATGAATGCCGCTACCACGATCACCGCCATCGTCGCCGTCAGGACTATGGGCATCCATACCGCGAATGGCGTCAGGAAGAAGCTGCCTATGTTGGTGGCGCATGCACCGAGCAGTATAAGGACCATCGACAGTGTCAACATGCTCATACCACCCTGCTGAATATCCTCCTTCCCTGCACGCTCGGCGCGCCCAGGATGCTTGCCAATTGTTCTACAATGTCATAAGATATAAGCAGCGCTATTATGAAGCCTATCAGCTGCAGCCCGATGTACGCCATCGCCTGCACGTAGTCCACCATGTTGTAGAATGCGACCTGGCCCAGAGGCGTGGTGAGCGGCGACAGAATGTCGGTGAACGTCGCCACAGAGAGGAAGGTGTGGGTGTCGCACAGCCCTCCGTGGCTTGTTGCATAGGTCCTGCTCGTCGGGCTGCAGATGTACGAGCTTGGGGTGTAAGCAACGGTGAACGGGTACACCAGCGCGGGGAAGACTATGTAGAACGCTATGAACAGGGCTATGAAGGAGCCTCCGGCGGCCCTGGTCCACGGGAATGACCTCAGCACTATCCCGGCGTAAAGGAAGATCGGGAACAGCGCGTAGATTATGAACAGGGTTATTATGACGAAGATGCCGAACTCCATCCCCACGAGGAAGGAGGTCTGCTCCAGCCAGAAGACCTCCTGGTGCGCGGTGTACCCCCATAGCGGGTGCACGCCGACGCCGAAGCCCTCCGGTGCGAACGCGATGCTGAAAGATGTTATGACCTGGTTTATGAAAAGTCCCACGAAGACACCCAGCCAGTTCTCAATGCTCTGCACTATTATGTAGCTCTGCAGGCTGCTGCATATGCTCTGGTAGAGGTTGCCTGTGCTCGCGAGGTTCGCCGCGTTCTGCGCGCCGGTTATCGCCGCTCCAGTGTTGAAGATTGAGCCTACGCTGGCAAGGAAGATTATTGCTGGCTGGAACAGGTCTATCCCGGATAGGATGACGACCAGGATTATGAGGTTCATGAAGCTCTCGAATATCTCCGATTTCACGAAGGTCGTGAGCTTCTCTATGCCGAAGGCCGTCCCTATGGCATAGAGCATCCCCATAAGGGTGAGTATCGTTGTGATCACAAGCAGGCCCAGGCCTAACACGCCGCCCCACTGCGCGGGGTTCAGGCTGGCCGCCCCAAGGCTTCCACCTGTCGCTGTTCCGCTGAAGAGCGCAGAGCAGTCTATCACCTCGTTGCCGCTCGGGATGGCGTACGCAAGCTGCGTGCTAGCCAGAAGGGCGGCCATGAAGAGCAAGATCATAATTCTCATTATTGCACCTATAGGAACCTGCTCAGCCCGAGCAGCGTGGTCTCGCCTCCCAGAACTGATGAAAGCCCGGTCGTCGCGGAGACGAGTATCATCATGTCGAGTATCGGTATTATGAAGCCGGAAACGGCAAGCATGCCGTAGAGGTTCTCCATCGTTGTGTAAGTGTTTATTATGTAGTGCGGCCCGATGTCGTACGAGTTCACGAGGCCGGTGTAGACCTCTGGTATGCCTGAATTGAAGTTCCTGTCGAGCAGCGCGTAGAATATCCTGAATAGGCTCTGTATGCCGCCGTTGAGCGGTATCGTGTCATGGAACGTCAGGTCCAGCTCCATCGGCACGAGGTTGGGCCCGGGCCAGTACGAATAAAGGTTCGGTATGTCAGCAAGCCTCGGGAAGACATAGAAGTTTATGGTCTTCTTGACGTAGCAGTTCTGGCTGCTTGAGAAGCTCGTTCCTGAGCAGGCCGGTATATTCTTGTTGCCGCTCCAAGGGAAGCCCTGCGGTATTATGCCCTTGAAGATGTACGATGTGGGCAGCGAGGTCTCTTCCGTATAGCAGTAGACGCCGCTGAGCCCTGCGCCGCTGTGCGAGCTAGTCCACTGCACGGACCTGCCGCAGAGGGCGAGGGACGGCGTCTGCCCGGTCCCTATCGGCTGCAGGTTCTGCACGTTGCTGAGTGTATTGTACTGGAAGAGGATTATCGTGGGATATACCAGCAGGCTGACCAGCACTATGGCTATCAGAAGCCCTCCTGCGCGCTGCGTGTACGAGAACGCCCTCAGCACTATGCCTGCTGCAAGCACGTAGGGCCACATCAGGAGCATCATTATTATGATGACCAGCTGCATCATGTAGAGATAGAACATCAGGTTCATCTCCACGGTAACAGCGGGCGTTATGAGCCTTCCCTGCACGTACCCCGAGAAGTACCTGAAGGAAACCTGCGTGCTTTCAAGGAAGTCGCCGGTAGTCTCGGGCGGGCTCGGCAGCGGTATTGCGCATTCGACCGGTATGCAGAAGGAATAGGTCACTACGTAGCTCCTAAGCCAGTAGACCATGCTCTCCCAGTCGTACATGTCGTTCATCTCGCGCAGCGACTGGTTCGTGAGGTTGTCCTCTATCATGTAGGTTGACGCAAGGCCGTAGTCGAGGTTCGTTGTCAGGCTCCCTCCGCCGCCTGCGGGAGCTATGACATCGGCGCACAGGGTCTGCCCCGGCTCCGGTATGGGATTGCCGTTTACGGTAAGGGTCTTCCCGGCGTTAAGGAAGTCCACAGCAGGCCCGCCGCTGCCGCCATAGCCCAGCTGGTGGCACAGCGTCATGATGGTGCTTGGCGGAAGGAGTTGCGGTATAGTAAGCACCGTGCCGAAGTAGTTCAGCACCATCACCACCGCAACGAGTATTATCAGCGTCCCCAGCACCTGCAGGAACTGCGATATGGCGCCGCTCTTGACCTTCTGGTTGTTGAGCAGCGCGCCTACCATATAGTAGACGCCGGCTATAACAAAGCCAAGAGAGATGGCTCCTCCGACAACAGGAAGCCAGTTGTTAAATGCAGAATAGTTCGTGAGGAAGGACTGCGCGCCTGCGCCGCCGGCCAGCGCTAGGAACGCGACGACAGCTGCGTACAATGCAAACCTCTTGTTCATCTCATGCACTCCATACCGGGCCTACGGCCATAAGCCTTGATATCGAGCCCAGCGCCTTTGCCAGGCCCGTCGCGAAACCTATCGTTATAGCGGTGTCGAGCGCGAGCAGGACTATCGTCTCGAAAAGGTACTGCGCAAGGTCTCCGGCGAACCTGACCATCACGCTCGGAAGCGTCGCAAGCGTGGAAAGGCCCTGGTTGATGGCGTTGAAGCCGCCGCCGAGGCCCCCGAGGGCGCCGCCGAAGAACGTGAGCGGTATGCCCACGTTGAACGGCCCTCCTACGTGAACTGTGCTGCTCGCGAACATCGAGCTTATCGGCAGGTTGTTGAGGCTGTAAGGCGTCAGGAAGTTGTAGTTTGGATTGCAGAACATGTCCGAGGGGGAGAGGCACTGCGCGTACATCCAGTTTATCATCAGGTTGTCGAAAAGTATCGTTAGCGGGAAGATGAAGTACATCGCGATCGCAAGAGCCAGGAACGAATCAGACGCTTCCCTCAGCCTAGGGCCTGCGAACGGGATGCTGCGCATGACCAGAGAGACAGGCACCATGACAGTGAGCGCAAGGGTAGCTATGAGCGGGAGCAGGGCGTAGTAGATGAAGACCACTCCGAAGGTAACCGCGATCAGCGCGGAATATGTGGTGGTCAGCGTGCTGGAGAAGCCGAAGAATATCCCTACGAGGCTTGCGCCGAGCTCGAAGCCGACGAAAGGCGTGCTCGCGAAGTTGTTGAACACAGTCTCGAGCTCATCCATCACGTTGCCCCAGAACGTCAGCGCCACCGATTCCGAGTATATCTCGGTGAACAGGGCCGTGCTCTTCTGGAACAGCAGCTGGCTCAGGTATATCTGCGAGTACTGCATGGGATTCTGGTATCCCACCACGGACATCGTCATCTGCTGCCCGAGCTGGCATGTGAAGAGGGCGAATGCCACGAGTATGAGTATTATGATTATGCTGACTATGGCCTGTATCATCTCGTACCTTGCGGCGCCCCTGAGCCTCTCCCTCCACAGGGTTGGGAAGAGGCTGGCCATCGCGTAGATGAAACCGCCTATGACGATGACCATCGTCACCACGAGCGTGTTTATGTTTATCCATGCGTTTTGATTAAGACCACCGAAGGTGCACGCGCATACCGTGCTGATCGTGCCTGTGGTGCACGTGGGCGGCCCGGACTGGAACAAGAATGGTATGAGCTCGAACATGCCTATCACGTAGCAAGCTTCAGCTTGCCTCCAAGCTGCAGCCTTATGGAGCCTCCAAGGGACTTTGCAAGGCTGTCTGTTATCGACCATATGATGAGCAGGTCCAGCACGTAGAGCAGGAGCTGCATTATTATGAACACGCCGTAGTTGAGCATGTAGTTGATGTAGGTGGAGAGGGTGCCGAAGAGCGTCTCCCAGGCGAAGTAGACGGCCATGCCGTTGTTGGGTATCAGCGCAAAGAGGTCCTTTATCTGGTTATTGAGGAAGCCGCAGAGGAAGTTGCCGCTGCATATCGTCAGGCCCGGCGAATGCCCGAGCGTCCATTCCGGCAGCGGGATGTCCTGCTGCATCAGCGTTATTATCGGGTAATCGAGCAGCGAGAGCACAGCGGGATAGATAAGCGCGAACGCAACGCCTATCGCTATGAGAGTGCCGCCCACCCCCCTCACGAACGGGAATGCCCGGAACACCAGCCCGAGGGGTATGAAGAAGCTGAGGCCGACAGCCATCAGCGATGGAAGCAGAAGAAGCTGCGCAAGCGTCATCATTGTCACCGGGAACAGAAGGAACTGGATGAAGTCGTTGAGTATGGACTGGTAGAATGCGACGATGAAGTTTCCTGTGTCTAGCATGAGGTTCTGGTAGGGCCCGAACTGCACCCCGAACGTGAAGGCGCCTATGTAAACGGGCAGCGGCACGAAGTAGCCCACAACAAGCGATTTCATGAAGCCGATGCCTAGGAACATGTCGCCCACGAGCGTCCATGTGCCGAAGAGGTAGCTGCAGACGCCGCCAAGGTAGCCCTCTGAGGTGAAGAGCAGCCCGCCAAGATACTGCGTGAGCTGCGATGCCCCGGGCTCTGGGGTGGGATTTGACTGCAGGAGGTAGGCGATGTTGCTCACAAAGAGCATGGAGCCGTATATGCCAACGATGAGCAGTATGGATTTCGCCAGCTCCCAGTACTCGTTCTGCAGCCACTGCCTTAGGCCTAGGTGCGGGAAGATCCTGGAGATCATGTAGCCTATTGCAATGACGTCGAACGATATCGTCAGCGCCAGCGCCGCGACTCCGATGCCTACCAGAGGTATGTCGGGAAGGGTGCCTGCCGTTATCGTGCTCAATGGCTGGCAGTCGGGAAGGCTTATGGCGAATGCCGGGCTGCTCAGAAATAACAACCCAAACAGGACAGCAGCTAAGACGGCAAGGCGCATAAATCCTATTGGATACGCTAATTTATATAAACCATTTATAAAAAAACGAGGAAGAAGCGGTCAGTGGCTCAGCAGCTTGAACCTTCTCGTGTAAGATTCAACGGCGAGTATGACAAAGTACGGCGTGATGAAAAGCGAGTTCACGACAAGCATTATGTACCTTGACCAGAATGTGCCTGTAGCGAATATTATGACAAGGTCTGCAAGCGAGATTATCACGAATGCCAGCACGAGCCAGAGCACGAAGTACTTCGGCTGTCCGACAACCAGCCTTATGCTCTCCTTTATGGAGCGCACTATGCTCTTGTTGTCTATGACTATGGCAGCAGGTGCGTAGAAGATGAGCGTGAAGATGATGAACTCTATGACAGGAGTAAGGAAGGCGCTCCCTCCGGAGATGTATCCCAAAAGATTGACCATGAGCACTATGAACATCGCAGGAGCGAAGATTATGAATACCTTCCCAACGTACTTCTCTATGTCGTTGAACGCCCGGTTGCTTATGTTAACGTGCGTCTTCCTTGCCTTGACTATGAGGCTTATCGCGACGAACGCGAAGCTCAGGAAGAGCATCGAGAAGATTGTAGACAGCGTTATTACGACCAGAGCTATGGCGCTTACGTTACCGTTGGAGAAGATGCTGGCGTTCCTGAGGAATATGGCGCCAGCGCTTATGTAGGTCGGGAGCGGCGCGAGCAGGGGTATCGCAAAGGCTATGACGAAGGAGATCGAGAAGAGCACTATCAGCTTCAGGTTCTCCCTGTACGTTTCATACGATTCCGCAAGTATGTTCGACAACAGCACACCCTCTCCGCATCAACAACGTTCAACTAACCTATATTAAAAAGAAAAGGATAAAAATCCCCTTCTCAGCAGGTTGTTGGGGAAACTCCAACTACCGAACCGCCGACGTCGCCGCTTATGATGCCTATCAGAGGCCCTGCAATCAGAACCAAGATGAGCCCCACGACGCCTCCCATGATCATGCCTAGCGACCATCCCTGCAGGTTACCTCTTATGTTGCCCGCAGCAGGGAGCATGTGCGCCACTGCATACAGCGTGCCTCCTAGAATGAATAGTATGACTGCTATCGTAGCGATTGCGCCCTTGATCGTGCTGCACACGCTAGCCAAAGGTGTGGTTATGTTTGTAGATGCCTGTGAAAATATCGGCATCGCTATTGCACCCAAGACTATGCTTGAGATGTATAGGTAGTATAATGCACTCCTCAAGTTCATCCATATCATGTTGTGGTTCTTCGCTTTCATGTACATTACCTTCTCACTATCTCTATAGTATGGTTGATTTAAATACCTTTCGTTGGGTTTAGGATGCAATTTGCGCTTTTAGGCATTTACGTCAAGCCACACCTACGACCAGCACGCTATATTACATACTAATAATGGAACGCGCACCATTTTCATATCCGGCAGGGGAATACTGGAGCGTTTTCCACCGCTAGGTATTTATAAGCTTAAACTTAACTAATTGATGCTGATAGAGATGGCTGAGGCAGAGATAAAGACCACCATCGATGCGCTCGTCTCATACGTAAACGAGCATGGCGAGACTAACGTTACAAGTGTCTCTGCTGCATTGGGGGTGGGGGAGCAGACCATAGTCGAATGGGCCAACATACTCGAGAAGGCGAACATCCTCAAGATTGTCTACAAGTCGGGCAAGATGTTCCTCCTGCCCGTCTCTATATCTGGACAGACCCTTGAGGAGATGAAGCAGGAGGCTCAGGCCGAGAAGTCCCATCTCGATACAGAGATATCGTCGCAGCTCGCGATCGTGAACCAGGTAGCAACGAAGATGGTCGAGTTCGACAAGTCCGTGCAGGAGATAGAGAACATCTTCAAGACCAAGTACAAGGACGTTAAGGTGATACTAGACAGGATGAATGCGATAGAGAGCCAGCTCAGCGAAGCTAACAAGAGGATAAAGGCGAAGAGCGACGCCATAGCGAACATACACACCAAGCTCAAGGAGGACTTCGACGGGATGGAGAGGTACTCCGTGGACCTCAACAAGTTCAACTTCGACACTAACAACGCGCGCACCATCTCCACTGACATAAGGAACAGGATCCAGTCGTACAAGGAGAACCTCAACGCCATGCAGAACCAGTTCGACAAGGTAATAAAAGAGCACAGGAACAACGCGCTTACTCTGGTAAACAGCATGAAGGAGGACGTGAAGGAGCTTGAGCAGGTCTCCCTATACGATGACAAGCAGATACGCGAGTACGAGAACAACGAGCGCGTCTTCAAGAGGGACGCTGAGGCGCTGCTGAAGAAGGTTAAGAAGGAGCGCACGGCAGCCATGGACGAGATAGTCAAGAGCAGTCAGACCGTCCAGAGGCTCCTCGAGCTCTCCAGCAAGCAGACCTTCGACATACACGCAAGGCTTGATACGCTCAAGAAGGACATAGGCTTCACCGCCAACCTGAACGACGGCATAACCACGATAAGGAAGCAGCTGGATACCTCCATGCAGGACAAGGAGAAGCTAATCAAGGAGCTCAATTCGTTGCAGCTCCAGGTCCGCGCTCTGAATGCGCTTCCGGGGGGGAGGAGCGGCGACAAGGCCGTCACCACTGAGAAGCTGACCAAGAAGGTCAACAAGACCGCGCAGCAGACGAAGGAGCTGGAGGAATCGCTCAATGCTATAGACAAGGGCGTACGCGATCTGGGCAAGTAGGTGTAACTTTAATGCCTGAACAGCCGACTAACGAGAACAAACTTGATTCTTACGACGTAAATGCACACGGCATAACCGCCCACATAAAGATCATCGACAGGGGGGAGTTCGTTCCGAACTACGACGTCCTTGTGCCTGGGCTCGGAGAGGCAACGAAGATACTGCTCACCTCGCTCAGGCAGGAGCTGCTCGTCCTCGTCCCCGTCGACACCACCAAGATAACCGATGCCGATTACCTTCGCGAGCTGAACAAGAAGTACGAGAGCGCATCCGGCCTGATAATAGACAAGTACCTGCCCGGCACGAAGCGCGAGGTCAAGGACATACTTGTCGCGTACATGATAAACGTGATGCTGGGCCTTGGGGACCTGGAGGTCCTGCTCGCCGATGACGCCCTCGAGGAGGTCGCCGTGAACTCGTCAAAGGAGCCCGTATGGGTCTTCCACAAGAAGTTCGGCTGGTGCAAGACCAACATAAAGCTCTACAACGAGGAGGTCATATACGACGATTCGGAGCAGATAGGCCGCAGGATAGGGAGGCAGATAAACAACCTCGCGCCGCTCATGGACGCGGAGCTGCCCGACGGATCAAGGGTTAACGCGACGATGTTCCCCGTGTCGCAGAAGGGAAACACCATAACGATAAGAAAGTTCTCCAAGAACCCGTGGACGATGCCCGCGCTCATAAGCGCCAAGAGCGTCTCACTCGAGATCGCATCGCTGATATGGCTCTGCGTGCAGAGCGAGATAAGCCTCATAATATCGGGAGGGACGGCAAGCGGAAAGACGAGCTTCCTGAACGCCATGAGCATCTTCATGCCGGCGAACCACAGGGTGCTCTCCATCGAGGAGACCAGGGAGCTCACGCTGCCCGACTTCCTGCAGTGGGTGCCGATGCTCACGAGGCAGCCGAACCCCGAAGGAAAGGGGGAGATAACGCTTTACAACCTGATGATCAATGCGCTGAGGCAGAGGCCTGACATCATACTCGTCGGAGAGATCAGGACGAAGAGCGATGCGCAGACCATGTTCGAGGCAATACACACGGGGCACGCGGTCTACGGCACGATCCACGCTGACAATGCAGACGACACGATAGTCAGGATGACCAACCCGCCCATAGACATACCGAAGATAATGCTCAACTCCATAGGCGGCGTGGTGAGCCTTTTCAGGCACAGGCGTCTCGGAATAAGGAGGGTGCTCGAGTTCGGAGAGATCGAGAGGAGCGGAGACGCCACCGTGCTCTACAGGTGGAACCTCAGGACAGATTCGTTCACGCAGGTCTCGGAGGTGTCCAGGCTCTCGGAGGTCATCTCACTGTACGGCGGCTACACAAGGAGCGAGCTGCTTGATGACGTAAAGGAGAAGTCGAAGGTACTTTCATGGATGGTGAAGAACAAGGTCGTCGAGGTCAACTCCGCCGGCTTTGTCATAGCGAACTATTACAAGGACAAGGAGCGTGTGATGAAGATCGTGAACAGCGACATACCTTACACCCCTGAACTGCTCAAGTAGGTGATTGATATGGACTACGAAGAGGCTGAGACGCTGATAAAAAGCATCGAGGAAGGCACGAGCGAGCAGCGCGTAGTCACCATAAACCTCAACAAGGTCTTCGAATCGCCGATAGTGATAACCGAGTACGATACAAAAGAGATACAGAAGACGGTTGACAACATCGACAGCATGACGGGATTCGAGCTGCAAAAGCCCGGGGCCCAGGCACAGGGGAAGGGCGCCGCAAAGCAGAAGCAACAGTCGCCGCTGCAATTCATGCAGAAGGCTTCACCCAAACCGCCTACGCGGCAGCCACAGCCGCAGGAGGCGCAATTCCAGGCTGCCCCTGCCGCTGCAACGCCAAAAGCCACGGGAAATGCGCTGGGGGACGTTATGGGATTCTCCAAGAAGGAGCTCGGCGGCGTTGCAGGAGAGCTAAGGGCAAAGTTCAAGCCGATGCACCAGCAGAACAAGACGCAGGTAGTAGAGCCGACGCCACAGCCGCAGCAAAGCAAGCCGCAGCCTCCGCAGGCAGCGCCGGCTGCACAGAAGCCCGTCCAGCAGGCACCCGCTCCAAAGCCCCAGCAGCCGAGACCGCAGCCTCAGGCATCGCAGCAGGCGCCTCCCGCCCCGCCACCTCCGAAGCCGCAGGCGAGCGGCCCTTCGTTCTTCAGGGCTATGCCACCGCAGGAGAGCAAGCCACAGACGCCAGCTCCGAAGCCGCAGCCGCCCCCAAAAAGCATTGACATAGAAGACATGGTGCTTCCGAAGCTCTCCCTGAGCGACCAGCTCTCCGAGCTGGAGAAGATAGAGGTGGGGATCGACAGCGGCTCCTTCTCCAAGGAGGAGCTCAACATAATATCAAGCGAGATCAGGTACCTCTATGCTTCGGAGAGCCTTGGCAGCAGGGTTGCAGGCGCCGATAGCGGGCTTCTAGAACTTAGAGATAAAAGATTAAAAGAAATCATTAATAAGTTAACACTGTGAGCGGGAAATCCCACATGCTTTAGCTATGGGATGAGAGCGAACCGCAGTCGCAATTATATGCAGATATGTATATATAAATTCATTGGCATAATAATGCTCATAGTGGCATTTATTTTATCGAGAGAGACGATTGTAATGAAATGCACAAGAGCCTATAAATTCAGAATCTATCCAGACACAGTCAGGCGGGAAGAAATAGATGAAAGGCTAATCCTTGCGCAGCGGTTCTACAATAAACTTCTCGAGAAATCAATCCAATCATACAAGAACGACAATCACAAAGTATCAATGGCGCAATTCAACAGATTCGTAAAGGAGACAATCGCAGAGGACAAGAAATTCCTGAAACTCTATTCACAGACAAGATGCGAGATAGAATACAGACTTATGAAGGCGTACCAGAACTTCTTCAGAAGAGTAAAGGAGAAGAAGCAAGGAAAGAGACAGGAAGTCGGATTTCCAAGATTCAAGTCGAAAGACAGATACAAGTCAATAACATATCCGCAGGACAACGGTTCCTTCTCAATTCATAAAGGAAGACTCAGGGTTTCAAGGATAGGGACCATGCCGATAGAACTGCACAGGGCAATCGAAGGCAAAATCAAGACACTTTCAATAAAGAAGGATGCTGACAGGTATTATGCCGTTTTCACTGCGATAACAGACATCAAGATTCCAGAAGTGGAAAATTCAAATCCAGTAGGAATAGACTTAGGGCTGAACTCATTCATCGCACTTTCTGAAGGAACAAAGATGGAGAAGCCAAAGTTCATGCAGCAAAAGAGAAAGAGGATTGCCATCTGGCAAAAAAGAGTTGCAAGAAGAGATAAGGGTTCAAAGAGAAGGGAGAAGGCGAAGGCGGGTCTCCAGAAGACATACGAACACATGGCAAACCAATCAGATGACTATCTGCACAAGTTGTCAAAAACACTGGTAACCTCGGGATACACCTCATTCGCAGTTGAAGACCTTCAAATTCAGAATATGGTAAAGAATCACAGGCTCGCTGGTGCGATTCATAATGCTTCATGGAACAGATTCATCCAACTGCTCTCATACAAGGCTGAAAGTGCTGGTTTGAGAATAGGAAAAGTGGATGCAAGAAACACCTCAAAGACATGCAGTAATTGCGGCAACATCCAAGATATGCCACTTTCGGATAGGACATACCACTGCCAGAGATGCGGAATGTCAAAGGACAGGGACATCAATGCATCAATAAATATATTGCATAGGGCAACTACCCTCGGACAGAGGGGAAGTCACGCTCAGGGAGAGAATGCAAGACCTCATCAGGAGGCAGTCCTCGACGAACTGAGAACCGCTAAAACACATTCTCTGCGGGATGCAGTGATTGCATGAATGCAGAGGAAGCCCACACCGTTCACGGGTGGGAGGATGTCACCAGTAATGTAGTATGTTGGTAGCATGGCGCAAAAGAAGGGCAAACCCCAAATGAAGAAGGAAATCGTCGGCTTCACGAAGCCCGGCAAGTTCCTTTTCTTCAAGACGAAGCCAAAGCCAATCTACAAGGAGGTGCCCGTCTCAGGCGAGATGAGCACCGTCGAGGTGAAGACGGAGGGCGAGGAGCAGATATACGAGATCAAGGAGGGCCATAAGAACGAGACCGGTTTCGAGAAGTATCTGACAAAAGCCATATCTGGCCACAAGGGCCTGGACATCGCCCTCAAGGAGCAGGGCGTTGTCGATCCGCTGCCGTTCGCAAAGAGGATGTTCATGCTTTCATTGATCATAGCGATCGCGGTCTCCGCAGGCTCCGCGATACTGATGATCTCTTTCCAGATAGAGCCCGCGCTGATAATAATCATGGCGCCGGTCCTTGCGATTGCGGGATACATGGGCGCGTTCAACAACCTTCTTGTCACGCCGATAAACAAGACCAAGAGCGTGGGCAAGGAGATAGAGAAGGACGTGCTCTTCGCGGCAAGGGACATGATAGTCAGCATGAGGTCCGGAATGCCGCTCTTCAACGCAATGGCCACGATAAGCGAGGGCTACGGCGCGGCGAGCGCGGAGTTCGGCAAGATAATACGCCTGATACAGGTCGGCACGCCGACCGAGCAGGCGATAGAGGAGGTAAGCAGCAAGAGCGGCTCGCGCACCTTCCAGAGACTCATGCTCCAGGCGAGCACGAGCATAAAGGTCGGCGCCGATGTGGTCAATTCCATACAGGAGGTCATAAACGACGTCAGCCAGGAGAGGGTCATAGAGCTCAGGAGATACGGGCAGAGGCTCAACGCGATCGCCATGTTCTACATGCTCTTCGGGGTCATCTTCCCGAGCATGGGCATAGCTGTGGCGGCAATCATGTCGACCTTCATATCCATATTCACCATAAACAACACAACGCTAATATTCGCGCTTGTCGGCCTGGGCTTCCTCCAGTTCATATTCCTGAACATGATCGTGTCTTCAAGGCCGGCGTTCAGCACGTGATAACATGGCTATAGTATTCGAGAGGCTCGTAGGAAGGGACGTTGCAAGGTTCCTGTCTGAGGAGCTTGACCTGGCGGGCACAAGGATGAGCGTTGAGGCGCTCATCAGGCTTGTCATCATCAGCTGGATAGCCATACTCATAGGGGTATCGTTCCCGCTCGTCATTGTACTGCAACTCAATCCGATCCTGGCCTTCCTGGCCGCCCTCGGAATAAGCGCCATCTTCGGCGTCTTCGTCTTCGCGATACTCGAGTTCAGGATCGAGCAGAGGAAGGAGTTCATAGAGAACGCGCTGCCCGACTTCCTGCAGCTCACATCAGCGAACATGAGGAGCGGCGTGGCGCTCTCGAAGGCCATGATAATGGCCGTGCGCCCGGAATTCAAGTACTTCGGCGATGACGTGAGCATGATGGGCAAGCAGCTCTATGCCGGTGACACCATCGAGCACTCGCTCAAGCAGCTTGCTAGCCGCTACAGGAGCCAGCAGTTCAAGAGGACCGTGCGCATGATCATAGAGGCCCAGCAGTACGGGGGAGGCATGACCGACCTGCTGAACCAGATAGGAAAGGACATGCGCTCGCAGAGGATAATCCAGAAGGAGGTCGCAGGGCAGCTCTTCATGTACACGATATTCATCGCCTTCGCCGCGCTTGTCGGCGCACCAGCACTCTACGCCCTCACCAACCAGATGGTGGGTGTCACTGCGACCATATGGTCGCAGATCTCGCTCGGCAACATAAGCAAGCTGCCTTCCCTGGGCGTCTCGTTCCTCAAGCTGAGCAAGCCGCAGATTACTCCAGACGGCTACTTCTGGTTCTCTATCTTCGCGATAATGATAATCACGGGCTGCGGCGCATTCATAATATCCGCCATAACCACGGGCAATGCGCTGAAGGGAATAAGGTTCATGCCGGTCTTCATTGTCATAGGATTCGGCATCTTCTACATCGTGTCCCTGGTCATAGGCTCCGTCTTCGCGTCCCTGGGCAAGACCTAGCTGTAGTTCTGTATCAGATACAGGCTGTCGTTCGAGCCTAGGCCTGAGCTGTTTGTAGCCAGGACAGTCAGCTTGTACCTTGACAGGTCCGATTTGCACGTGCTGTTCACGTACGGTGGCACCTGGCACCAGTATCCATAGTCAAGCACATGGCAGCTGAAGCCCGAGATGGTGCTGTTGTTCGCACCCAGCTCCCATATCTGCGCCGAGCTTCTGTTCAGTTCGTACCACATGTCAGGGGTGAATGAGAAGACAAGGCAGTTTGTTGGCACCTTCTGGTAGTTCTGGTAGATGAAGTTCACGGCGTTAGATATGCCGTGCTGCTGCGGCATCTGCGACACTGGAAGGGTTATCAGGTGCCCCAGAGTTATGAATGGGGCGAAGACTATGACGGCCACGGCCGCTATGTAAGCAACCGCTGCGATCAACGGGCCCAGCCTTGCCTTCGATATCGCGTGTATGCGGTGTATCCCTGCAGCGGCCAGCACGGCCAGCGGCGGCAGCAGCTGCAGCATGAACCTCGCGTCCACTCCGTATATCGCCGAGCCTGCGTAGAAACTGGCATAGAAGACGAAGTATGCGATGAACCATATGCCTATCATGGCGATGGTGCCGAACTTCTCGCGGTTCTTCCCCTCGATGGCGAGAAGTACCACGCCAAGCACCGCAGCGGCGGCAACGGACCATGAGAATATCGAGGGGAAATAACTGAGCGTGTCATAGCCTCCGGTCAGGAAGACGAGGTTCGCCTTTCCATTCGAGATGAGGTTGTTCGAGGAGAACAGCTGCTGCGACTGCTGCCCGTAGTCCGCGTTCTTGGACTGCAGGCTTATGTAGTACAGCTGCACCGACATGAGGAGCATGAAGATCACGAATATGGCTATCGCCATCGCGCTCGAATCTATCTTCGACCTTATCATCCCCAGCCTTTTCCTCATCCTTTTGATTACCGCCCCCTCCCCGCCGAACAGGAGGTAGAGCAGCGCGAAGACCGGGAGCAGCAGCACGCCCTCAATTCTCATGTAGACGGCAAGCACAAGGCACGAGGCGAAGATGCTGAACGTCACCTTGTTCATCCTCCTCATGAAAAGCACGAAGAAGAAGAACGTGAACACCGTCAGTGTCATGAATGGGAGGTCTATCACCGCCTGCGTCCTCGACCATATGAACAGCGACGGCGAGAGCGCCATGACCATCGCCGCAGTCGCAGGAAGGTGCTTCCTGTTGAAGAGCACGCCGCAGAGAAGGAAGACGCCTACGATCGACAGTGCGCCCATTGCCAGCTCAGTAGCGTAGGCGGTGCCCATGCCTATGCCGAAGATGCCGAACGCTATCGCGAGTAGCACGGGCCAGCCAGCAGGGTCATGGTAGACGAGGTTGCTGAAGCACTGCCCCAGATGGCCTGTGCCGTACTGGCACCAGAGGGCGTTGCCGTGCGACAGCACGTTGATGGCTATGCCCTGGTAGATGTTCTCGTCGAAATATAGCTGCTCGGTCGGGGAGACGAAGAGCAGCGAGAACAGCACGAAGAAAGCCAGGAGCACGGCCAGCGCAACCACATCGACGCCCGAGATCCCCTTCGCCAGCGCCTTGCGTATCTCCTTCCTGTCATACACAACAAGCGTTACAAGGAGCGCAAGGGACAGGCTGATTGCCGTAGTTATCGCATAGCCGATGAGCATGATGATGCACCATCACGGAACTGCGCCGAACCCGAACCTCTGCCACTGGCTCGCAGGCTCTGTGCCCATGTAGAGATGCGGAAGGTTGTGGCTGTTGCACTCGTTGGGGTAATCGCAGTTGAGCGCACCAGGAATTGGATAGACTGTGCCAGGTTCCGGGGCGATGTAAACGCTGTCCCTCGTGTAATTGATCAACGCCGCGTTAATGTTTGGCGTGCCGAATGCAGTGGCGTTGTTGCTGTAGCCGCTGTAATCGTACATGTTGCCGTTCAGGGGCCACCATCCCAACAGCGCGCCATTCGATGCCGGCACTGCCTCGATGCCCTCCTGATACAGATGGTAGACCTGCGCCGCAGACAGCGATGCATTGTATAGCTGGACATCCGCGATGCTGCCGTTGAGCGGCAGGCTGTAGGTGCTAGGGGCCGAGAGGTACGAGCCGAATGACAGGTTGTAAGTGCCAGAAGTGGATATGCCGCCGCTGTGAACCCCTGAGCTCACCTGGTTGCCGTCAACGTACAGCACGAGGAACGTCCCGTTGTATGTTGCGGCAAGCTGGTGCCAAGAGCCGCTGCTCACCGGGGACGGGTCCGTCGCCTTCATCGTCAAGCCGCCGGCCAGTAGCGCCGCGAACTCCGGATTGTTCCCCAGGCTGCCGCCGCTCTTGTTGAAATCAAGCACCCAGCTGCATGTGCCGTTGCAGTAGGCGACCGCCATGGCTTCCTGTATCTCGGTGTTGCCTGGAGGGATGTACACCCATGCCGACACGGTTATGCCGGAGGAGGTTGTCCTGTATATGCCTGTTTTCGTCCCCACCGGGAGTATCGCGTTGTTCGGCACGCCATTGAACGCTGCAACCTGCCTGTTGTAAAGCGGGAACGAATAGATGCCCTGCGGTGATTGCGCGGTTATGTTGCCGTTTGTTTTCTGTATGTACGAGGGCGTGAAGTTCGAGGTGAAGTAGTACCCGTTCTGTATGGCATTGCGCAGGTTCTCTATCTTGAGCGTGAGCATCGAGGGCCCGTAGAGGAGTGCCTTCGTCCCGGTAGGGAGCGAAAGCAGGACATTGGCCCCCACTGCCGGCGAGTAGACGAGCCACGGGACGCTCGGGGTTGCGGAGCCGTTGACCATCGTCGATATCCAGCCCCCGTACTTGTTGCTGCAGCCTGAGCCTATGCTGTTGGCGCTGTTTGCAGCTATTATTACGGTATAATTGTATGGCTTCACCTGCATGGCCGCAGGTACAGCGCTTGCCACCGCAGAGCATGTTGGGTTCGCACCGGCCACGTTTACCACAGTGCCGTACACGTATCCCGGGTTGCCCGCCGTCGCGCTTGCGTTGCCCACTTGCAGCGTCGCGAGGCTCGCGTTTGCAAATCTTATGTGCCTGAACACTCCCTGCTCTGCGTAGAAAAGGTCCGGCGAATTGTTAAGCGATATCGAGACGTTGACTGGTATATGGTATATGTAGATGTTGCCGCTGGAGTTCGTCAGCACGTTCTCTATGTACCTCACCGACAGCGACTGCGCATTGTTCTGGCTCACAACCGGTGCGGTCTCGTTGATCTTAACTGTGCGGGACGCCAGCCCGGTTATGTTTGCGATCGCGGCGTTGTACGCGGTGAAGATGTCATTGCCCATTATGGCATTGACCGCCTTCCCGCCGGTGCTGCTCTTTGCGACGCCATTGATGCTGCCGTTCATCATGAGCGATGCCAGGTTCCCGCTCATGTTCGTTATGAAGTTGCCGCCCCTGTACGATGGGGTGTACTCGTAAGTGAAAAGGGCGTTGTAGGCTGCGGAAAGCGATGCGGCAGCGAATGCATTCGCGCTCTGGGACAGCACCGTGCCGTAGTTGTTTGCGCTCGAGGAGAGCGCGGCCGACTGCAGGAGGTTGTCGTACCCTACTGTTATTATGACGAAGATGAACAGCTCGGTTACCATCAGCGCTACGAGCACGAGTGCCGCGACTGACATGAATTGCGCTTTCATAGTGATCCTCAGTTGTAAGAGTAAACGCCCACCTTGTACAGGTTATAGCTCCCTGTCGTGTAATTAAGGAGCGAGAGGTAAGTGTCGGAAACGCTGACCTGCGATGACTTGTTCAGCAACGGCGGCGTATAATTGACGTTGTTGTAGTAGCCCGCATGGATGCTGCCAACAAGGTAGAGGAACCCTGTCTCGTTGGTTACTGTGCCGTAGTCGTTCGCGTCGCCCGCAAGCGGATACCATGACAGGTAGTTGCCGGTGACGGGCGCTCCGAAAAGCCCCTCGCCGTACAGCTGATTCACCTGCGTGCGTGTGAGCTGCGTGTTGTAGGTCTGCAGGTTTGCCATGAAGAACCCGTTGTCGAAGGTGGTGCTCCTCGGGTACATTATGTGTATCTGCCCGACGCCGTTGCAGTTCGATATCGTCCCAGCGTTGCTGGAGTTCAGTGTGCCTACCTGGTTGCCGTTTACGTACACCTGGGCCACTGAATTGCCAAAGCCGTTGTATGTCACGACTATGTTGTACCATCTGTTCCACCGGTATCCGTTCTTCGGGCCTAGGTACAGGTAAGCAGGCTGCGACGAGAAGTACGCGTCCACAAAGAGGCCGCTATAGGATGTCCAGTTCTCCAGAAGCCCTATGTTCGTGCACGTGGAGGTGATCACGTTCGCAAAGATCTGTGCCCCTCTTGGGTAGTTCGGGGACGTGGTCTCTATTGCAGGGAAGACCCACGCGGATATTGACATGCTGTTGCTGCCGAGGTTTATCGCCGGCAGCGGCGCGCTGTTCGAGACGTTTATCATCCAGGGGAAGTTGTGCGGAGGATTTGGGCCCATGGCGTACTGCGAGACATAGTTGCCGGCGAAGAAGGTGTAGTTGCCCTTCGGGTTAACCTGGTCGAGTATGTAGTTTGCGCAGCCCTGCTGGTTATTCACGTAAAGCGTCGCTATCGCCACCAGCAGCGATGTCTTCGGATTCACGTAGCATGAGCCGAAGTTGAGGAGGTATCCGAATGGCGATCCAGGTTTCATAACGTCAACAAACAGATCGCCATCAACGAGCGCCATGTACGGGTCGGCGTTCAGCTTGTTGCAGTTCCAGAAAGGAACCGAGGTCTGCCACACCGTCCTGCCGTTCGTCAGGTTCTGCGAGACTATGGTGGGGCACGTGTTCCCGCCCATCGCCCCTATGGCCTCGGGCCAGATTGTATAGACGGCCGATGACGACATGATGGGCGTCGCGTTGTTGTAGCCTGCGCCGCTAGATTCAAAAGTCCTGGTCCAGAGTATCCTGGGCGATCCCGAGGTGATGTTGACCGATGCCAATGCGGAGCCGCTCTGGTACATCATTATACTGGCGGGCCCGCTTGAATAGGTTGTTGTCCCGCCGTATGCTGATGCGCTTCCGCCTATGATGCTCTGGAATATGAGCTTGCCGCTGGTATTCAGGGCTACGGCGGCCGGCCCGTTCATGAAGCCCACTACGTTGCCCGAGACCGCGACGTCCGAAGTGACGCCTGAGGCCGGGTTTGGCAGGCTCGAGGCCGGCACCACCCATAGCGGCGTCTGCGTAATGCTGTTGTCTATGTCGCTGAGCGCGATCAGGTTGCCCGATGCTCCGCTGCTGGCCGCATAGACGGTGCCGTTGTTGACCGTTATCCATTTTATCTGCTGCCCTGGAACCGTGTAGCTCCAGTCAAGCGTGCCGTTGCGTGCGTTCAATGCAAGTATCTTGGTCGTCGTGGCCAGTATCACGTCGTTCTTGTACACCACCATGTCGGTAACAAGGATGCCTCCGAGGCTGACGTTCCTGTATATGTAGTTGCCGGAGTATGCGTTCATTGCAGTGAGCCACGAAGGATTGCCTCCGCTGCCGACCAGTATCATGCCCTGGTAAAGCGCCAGGTCCCTTATCGGATAGAAGTTTCTGAACACCTGTATCGGCTCGACAGGCCAGATCTTCTGCGCATTGTTGAGCGCATTCACCGCGTAGAGGTATGTGGCCCCTGGGCCTGAACTCCCCTCATAGTATATGTTCCCGTAGTCCCCGACTATTGTGCCGTTCTGCGTCTCATACGGGATCTCGAATGCAACGTACTGCCTTGTCGGGCCGCCAGGGTTCCCTGCGGCTGCGCCGTAGCCGTTGTAGAGCTGGTCCCACGATTCATTCGCATAGCCCTGCGGCGCAAGCACCCATGACGCATTCCCCGCCTGCAGCGCCTGCCCTGCGGTCACGCTCGAGAGCTGGTTCATGAACGTTGCCGCTGTGTTGTAGTTGCTCAGCGAAGGCGTCTGGCCGCTGTAGTTGAAGAAGAGCAGCACAGATATCCCCGCAGCCGCTATAAGCAGTGCGAACAGTGCATCCAGGCTAAAGGCTATCGCTTTCATTACCCAACACCGAACGATGTATTAGTCCAGACCTCAATGCTCATGGTCACGGGCTGGCCGCTGTCAAGCACGCCGTGCACGTTGGCTACCTGTATTGCCGTTGCGTTGTTTGCCAGCGGGTTTCTTCCTATCGTCATATTGTATAGGCCTGGCGATTTAATAATTATATAGTAGTCGTGTCCGGTGCCCAGCATGTATTTCGTTGCCTGGTAGTCCGAGTAGTTGTAGGAGGCCAGAGCGGAGAGGTAGAGTATCTTCGGCGTCGACAGGACCCCTGCGTTACCGTTCCCCAACCCGATGCTCACCCCGCTCCATGTCGATGGATTCGTTACGACGACCTGGCTGTTCCAGTTCGCCGGTGCGCCCTGCGTTGTTATCCTGTTCTGTATGGAGATCAGCTCCTGCTGCATGCTCCCTACGCCGAAGCCGTAAGCGAGAGAGAGTTGCCTGTTGACGTTGATCCATACCGACGCGAGGAGGAGCATGGCTATGGTGAAGATGGTCATCCCGAAGACCCCGTCAAAAGACCAGAATTGCGCTTTCATTGGAAGGTCACCATGTTGAGCTGCACCGCCGCGCTCTGCGGCGGGCTGTTATCGTAAAGCTGGTATATCTGCGCCTGCGTCAGATATGAATCGAAGATCTGCACGTTGGAGATGCTGCCGTTGAATGCCATGTTCCTGGGGCCGCCTATCGTGACTGTGGTTATCGATTTAGCTGCAGGCGCGCCGCTGCCTCCTGTCGCAACGGGCCACCCGTTCACATAGATGGCGCCTGACTTGCTGGTGTAGTTCCACTCCGCGACTATGTGGTTCCATGTGCCGGTCGTGTTGTACTTTGCGCTGAGGAAGTATCCCGTATCTGCGGTGTCCGGCCAGAAGTATATCGTGTTGGACGAAACCGACAGCTGCTTCGTGCTTGCGTTGACAACAGAGCCATGGGCCGTGAAAAGGTTGTTGTTATCGCCGTTGACCCAGGCCGATATGGTAACCGCGCTTGTTACCGGGTCCCTGGATACGGGCGCCACTATGGTGCTCTTAAAGCCGTTGAGCGCCACCCCTGTGGAGTGGAAGGAGTTGATGTTCGGCGGATTCACGATGGGGTTGAGCGCGAAAGTGACCTCAGAGAATGTGTTCCCCCCGCTTATGTAATAAGGCGAACTGAGCGCACCGCTCACGCCGCTGAAGTCGCTGAAGTTAGCGGCAAGGGGCCACCATCCCACCAGGCCGCGGTTCGGCACCGGAGGGCTGGTAACGCCCTGCGTGTACATCTTATATTCCTGCGAGGCATTGACTATCCCGTTGTATATCTGCACGTCTGATATGTTGCCGGGGAAGTACGCTCCGCTTCCGGTGGCGTTGCCTCCCACGGTCCAGTACTGCCATGTACTTAGGATGCCTGCGGGCGTTATGGGAATGGCCTGGCGCTGCTCATTGAGGTACACAGTCGCAGATGTGGCGTTCATCGTAAGCCCGACAAGGCTCCAGCGCTGGAGCGGCAGAACTAAATTGCTTGCTATGTAGCTTGTGGCCCCGTTCTCAACAACTATGTTTCCGCCAGTATTCAGTACCCCAAGCCCGTACGTTGAGAGCTCTGGTATCCCTCCGTCTACGCCAAGCAGCTGCCACTGCCCTGCACCTCCGGGGAAGGAGGCGCCGTTGGGTCTTACCCATTCAAATGCGGAGAACGGGAATACGTATGCACGCGATACTCCCAACTGCTCAGTCGAAGGGTTATACCTGTTCGATCCGTAAAGGAAAGCGTTTGCCCCGTTCAACGAAGCAGAATATATGTTGGTTATGTTGTTGCCCTGCGGGAGGTTTGACGCAGGCACGAATCCTGCCGAATACGAAGGCAGTGTAACACCGTTCACTATGAAATTACCGATGTTCCCATAGCCGCTGTGGTCCATGGCATCTCCATCGAGCGGCCACCACCCCACCAGGAATGAACCTGAGAGCGTAATGGGCGGCGCCGCAAGTCCGCCTTGATACAGGGTGTTTATCTGTGCCTGGGCGAGTACCGTATCGTAAAGCTGTATGTTCGAGAGATATTCTGGGACGTACGTTCGCGTCGAGCTGTTTGCGCCGTAGAAGAAAGAAGGCCCATTGATGCCTGGCTGCATTGCGGTGCACGAGGAGAGCGTTGCCTCAAGCACCGTATCGACATAGAAATTGCAGCTGCTCCCTGTCCATTCGAAAGCTACAAAGGTCCATCTGCCTGTAGGTGTGTATCTCCCACCAGAGGAAAGGCCCGCCACCGTGTAGTTGCTCGGCGCAAGCGTCTTTATCCAGTACGTGAGCACATAGTGCGACTTTGCCATCGTGTACTGCGCGGCGTTTGCCGCGGATATGTTGATGTAGAGCAGGTTGTTCTTCCCGTTGAGGTACGCATAGTAATTAGGCCTGTCCCATGATGAGTTGTACATGTTTGCAGTGTTGTTGTTGCCGCTGATGTCGTATGCGAGGCTGCCCTGCCCGAAGTCGAGCGGCCACCATCCGATTAGGTTGGCGGTAAGCATATTGGCTGCCTGGAAAGCCGTCGCCCTTACAAAAGCAGATCCGCTCACCGCCGACCCCTGGCCTACTATGACGCTTGCTATGCCTGTGGAGTTGGTGTAGTTGAGGATCTCGCCGCTCGTGGTTGCGTTGCCGAGATTGTAGGTAAAGCCGACCAGGGTGTTAGCTATGGGCGTGCCGCTGAGGTTCGCCGCCTTCGCGTAGAACTGCGCCACTGCGGTGTAGGCTACGGATCCCTGCGGCTGACCGGCATTGCCTATGCCGCTCCAGTCCTGTCCGTTTCCGTTGAGCGGCCACCAGCCGACAAGGCTGTTTGATACGGGCTGGCCTGTTATTCCTTCGTAATACAGGTTCTTCACCTGAGAGGCCGTCAGCGTGGTGTTGTACAGCTGGAAGTTCATTACCGCTCCATTGAATGGAAAGTTCAGAGGAGGGTAGCTCTCAGCGCCTATCACGATGTTTCCTGCGCTTGCTCCGGTGCCGAAGCTTATCGCGCTTGAATTGTCAATGGTGCCGTTTATGTAGAGCTTTCCCGTGCCGCTGCTCCATGTGCCGCAAGCAAGATACCACCTGTTCGGGTATATCCTTGAGACCGAGAAGAAGTTGCTTCCGGGGCTGGTCTCCCAGCGCAGATGGGTGTAAGAAAGCGTCGGTGTCACGGATCCCGCATTAGGGAGGTAGAAGTCAATCCCGCTGCCCCCTAGTATCGGTACCTCGCCGAACGGCGACTGCGAGTTCACCACGTTCGCGGTGTTGAACCACATGCACGCTGACACGCCGCCTGCAGCGGTGTAAGTTATTCCGTGCGGCGCCGATGCATCTAGGTACGTGGAACCCGAGCCCGTGAATGTGGCCGCGTGGGATACCGCGGAGGTCATCGCGAGCATCGTCGACTGGTTGATCGGGGGCGGGCAGTTGTAGTCTATGCATATGTTGCCGAAAGAGTTCTGCAGCTCCAGCGAGCCGTTCGTGGTAGGTATGTTGTACAGGTTCGGGTTGTTGACCCATTGATAGGACGTGTTGGACAGGACGCGGTTTACCATGCTGTACGCCAGTGCCTGGATCACCTGCCCGTTCGTGTTCACTGACACTATCACCAGCCCGGTGTTGCTTATCGATAGGTTGTAGCTTATTATGCTTATGGAGCCGGGGAGCACTATGTGCGAGGCGAAGCCGTTGCCGGATGCGGAAGCGATGTTTATCTGCGCTGCGACCGTCTGCGCGATTATCTGCAGCTGCGAGAAGGTCTCCTGGTTAGTCGCCTGCCCTCTCTGGTAGGCGACGGCTATGAAGACGATGAGGAATAGGAAGATGACGAAGTTGAAGATTATCAAGTAGTCTAAGGCTATCTGTATCTTCATTAGATCACGTTACCGGGCTTAGGTATACGCATGACAGGTTCAGGTTGCTCTGGCACTGTCCCGTTGCGGTCACGTTTATCAGGTATGTGCCCTGCGATGTAAGGGTCGAGAGGTTGCCGCTGACGTTGACCGGCGTGTACGCGGTTATGTAGCTGAGGTTTATCGGCGCGACTATCACGAATATGATCTCATGCCCCACGCCGTTGTTGGTGTTGCCTATGTATATGGACTTGACCCCCTCAGGCACGCTTACCTGCACGAGCTGCCTCGCAGGAGGACCCTCGCTCCCTATCAGCGTCGCCACGCTGGAGAGCTTGTTCGCCGCCTGCTGCGCCTCGACAGATGCGAGCGATGCGTTGGAATTGGCTATCTGCACGAACGCGATGACGACGATGGGTATGAGTATGACGAGGCCGAATGCGAGAGTTATCAGTAGCTCAAAGCTCGACTGAGCCTTCTCGCCCGTTTTGTTGCCCTCCATCACAAATCCTATTCGCTAGTATACTCCCTTTCCTCCTCCTTCCTATTGGTCACTATGATCTCTTTCTTCCTCTCTACAGCGTTATAAAGCTTGTCGGTAAGCTCTTTTAGCGTGTTATCAAGCAGGAAGCCTGTCGAGTGCATGGATATGGTGCCGCGCCCGGCGAGGCCGAGCCTTGCGCTGAGCTCATAGCTCCTGGTCTTTACGCCCTTTATGTTGAGGGAGATGTAATCGACTTCCACCTTCTTCAGCTTCCCTATTCGCGCGGCAAGAGCATCCAGCTCGCCCATGACCTCTTGCTCGTATTCACGCGTGCTGTCGTCTATACCGGAGATTATTATCCTGCTCTTCATCCTCCTGGCTTTCCTAACGGAGAGCTCGAGGACGTCCCTTATGGTCACGATGCCGGCGGGCTTCCCGCGCTTTACAACAAGCAGCGATGATATGTTGTTCTTGATGAAGCTCCTTATAACAGCGTTTATGTCATCGTCAGCATCTATGGAGAACACGTTCTTCTGGCATATGTCGCTGACCTTGTCCTTCGTCAGCCTGTCCATCGCCGTGAACTTCGGTATCCTCTCCTTCGTGACCATGCCGTAGCGCATGAGGTCCCTGTAGCTGAGTATGCCGAAAAGCACGCCCTTCTCAACGACGACGAGCCGGTTGACCTTGTGCTGCTTCATCGCGTTCACTGCCTGGTCTACGGTGGCGTTGTGGTCTATCGCTATCACAGGCACGGACATCGCATCCCTGACCTTATCCGATGCCAGCAGGTTGAGCGACAGCATCACCTTCAGCATGTCGGTTCGCCTCACCATGCCCGAGACCTCCTCGCCGTCATAGTACGGCAGCGCCTTCGCCGAGGCGCTGTAGAAGTCGAAGATAGCCGTCTCAATGCTCGATTCCGGGCTGAGCCTCGGAGTGTGCTTCGCGATCTTCCCTATGGCAAAGCCCTTCTCCACCTTTGTCATGCCCATCTTTGAGATTGTCCTCTGGTCCGCGATCCCGTAATACTTCCCGTCCTTTGTTACTATTACAGCGCCAAGCTTGTTTATGTCGGTAAGGGCGCTTGATAGAGGATCCTTGTAGTCATAGTACTCTGTCTTTGCGATCAGTTCTTTCGGTATCGGAGCAAAAGCTGCTTGCATCATATCACCAATAATAATAAATTGGTGACATCCTATTTATAAAGCATTATATCTTCCTTATTGCCAGGATGGCAGATCGGCCATGCGTCCGCCTGCAGAGCGGAAAAAGGGGGTTCAACTCCCTCTCCTGGCTTTCCGCTAAGTTTGCGACGACAAAATCCATTTTGTCGTCTAGAGTAAGGCTAGATTAGTCCAACTCGGTTGTGGAACACAAGCCTTAAATATCAGTAAGAATATCTTACTATTATGGAAACTGAAATGGTTGAGATAGCAAAAGCAAGTTCTAAGGGCCAGGTCGTAATACCTACCGATATCAGAAAGAAACTACATATACAGAAGGGCAGTCTTTTTGTAGTAACTTCTAAAAAAGAGATGATAGTGATGAAAAAGATAAGTGCCAAGATTAGCAAGGCCGATTTAAAGACTTTGAAGGCGGTGGAGGAAGCGTGGAAGGACATAGAACATGGACGATATAAGGTACTTAATGCCGACGATTTCTCCAAAGAGCTGGCTAAATGGTAATAGAGCGCATAGTAGTAACTGAAAAATTTGAAAGAGACATCAATAAATTAAGAGACAAAAAAGTTAAGGAAAGAATAGATTCAGAAGTAAAGAGAATCCGTGAAAATCCCGATGTTGGGAAGCCGTTGGGATATGGATTAAAAGGTGAAAGAACGGTTAGAATTAAACCATATAGACTAATCTATACTGTTGAAAGAAATATTTTGATACTATTGAGATTTGAGCATAGAAAAGACGTTTATGGTGAGTAAATGAAAAATAACCGTTATGATACGAACAAAACACCAAATTCCCTCTCCTGGCTTCTTAGCTTCTATGGCTCTTTCATGCAAGCTTGCTGCCATCGTTGGGGCAGAACTTGGTGCCGAGCGTATAGTCGTTCTTGCACTTAGGGCAGGTGACGGCGAGCTTTGTTCCGCACCTCGGGCAGAACTTAGGAGGCGGATCGGACAACTGAGCCTTGCATTTGGGGCAGACGGGCGCCTTGTTTGATGGGCCGCCGCCAACCCTGCCGAAACCGCTGGAAATCGCATTCCTTACCTTACTCTCGGCTTCGGACTGTATCTGGTTCTCCCCGCTCTGAATTATGTTGTCCAGAATTCCCATGCCAATAATGGGCAAGCAACTCTTTTACTGGTTGGGATTCCTTCGGCCATCCAAGCACTGTTATATAAGCGCAATAAGGTAGTGTATGAATATGAAGAAGGTACTTGTCGCCTTCAAGACCAAATACGGCAGCACCAAGCAGTACGCTGAGTGGATATCAGAGGAGCTGAACTGCAGTGCGCTCCCGTTAGACCAGGTAAAGAGCGAGGACATAAAGCAGTGCGATGTGGTGGTCTTCGGAGGCTATCTGTATGCAGGCAAGATAATGGGAGCAGAGTTCATAAACAATAACTGGCCCCTGCTCCAAGGCAAGGAAGTTATATTATTTACCGCATCCGGATCGCCCCCTGAATCCCAAGGGCTCAAGGATGCCTTCAATAAGGGCTTTCCAGAACCTGTGAGGGCGAAGATAAGGTATTTCCCCATGCCCGGAAGAATGGGCAAGCTGGACCTGAAAGACAATATCCTCATGCTCTTCCCAAGGACCGGCGCATACCTCTCATGGCTGGTGAAAAGAGACGAGCGAAGTAAGTTCATAGCGGAGAGCCTCGGCAAGCCCTTCGACCACGTCAAGAAGGAGAACATAGAGCCATTGGTTAGGGAAGTCGAAAGCATACGGAACTGATTGCCCCTAGCCATCCTTGGGCTGGGTCCCCTGCGTATCTTCGCTGGCTTCGATCTGTGTCTCCGGCATCTGCCGCTCCAAAATTTCCTTTTTTATCTCTGCGGTTGCGGCCGAAGGCGCAAGGACCAGCATCGATTCCAGCTTCCTCCCAAGGCTTATGAATGGCTTTTCTATAAGCACATTGATCACGTATGCGATTGCTATCGTAAGCATTATAGTAAGCGGTATCCACAGTGGGTCCGGCCTGCCGAGATAGACCATAAGCAGGAACTGGATCGGAAGGCCGAAAAGGTAGATCGGATATGCGAGCTTTCCGAGGAACACGGAGGCCCCGTTTGTGAAGAGCCTGGAACTGTCGAGGTTGCAGACGACGAGGAAGTATATGCCGGAGAAGAATATCACCGGCACGAAAGCGAAGGCACCCTCGGTGAACAGGTTGCTGAAAACAAATGATGCCAGCACCCAGGCCGCGAGTATCAGTATCCAGTTTACCTTGACCTTCCTGTTGTACGCTATCAGCGTGCCGAGCGCAAAGGTGAAGGCAAAGGCTGGGAACTGGGCGAAGCTGTACGCCGATGTCTGCAGCAGCACAAACCTGACAACGGCCATGTAGCCAATAGTGAACGCAGCAGTCCCGAGCAGCGCGATCTTCCAGTTCCTTCTGAAAAGTATTATCCAGACCGGGAGGAAGAGATAGAATACCTCCTCAACAATCAGGGTCCACGTCGGATTGTTGACAAAAGTCGAAGGGAAGAAATTCTGCACGAAGAAGAAGCTCTGCCATACTATCGGTATCAGCGTACCGGTGTTGATGAAGGCGAATACGGGTATGACAAGGAAGTAAAGCGGCCAGGTCCGGAATATCCTTCTCATGTAATATTTCGCCCTGCTGAACCTCTGGTCAACGTTGTAATCTCCGGATTCGTACTTCTTCACCAGTATGTAGCCGCTGATTATGAAGAAGAGGTAAACGCCAGAGTAGCCCGCGAAGAGTATTATGATAGCAAGGGTGGAGACCACCTGCACGAGATAGTTTGAGGATACCTGCGTTGGCGAGAACGGCGAATACAGTATTATGTGGAATGCCACGACCAGCAGCGCCGCAATGCCCCTCATCCCCATAAGCCCTAAGTCCTGTTGCACGAAATGACCTGATTCAATCAGGGCCAAGTGATATATTATCCTACCGTTTATTGGCTGCCATAATAAATGGGCCAATCGCTATACTGGAGGGAGTATGGAGCAGTAAAGGCCATTTGGATACGGGAGCGTATTGACGAAGCCCGCAAGAATAGGCGTGCCCATGAAGAAACTGAAGACGTTGTTTATGATGCTCATGGCAAGTGCGTCTTTCAAAGCCAACCCGTCCTTGTTGAAGCCGCGAATCCTGTTCAGCAGGTACATTATTGCGGTGTCCACCGCAATCACAAGGACCTCGTCGTACGCCACCGAGCCTACGCCGAAACTCGGCAACAGCACGTACCAAAGCATTGTCAACGAGAAGACCGTCGCGATCAAGACGCTGGCGAGGATGCTGCCCATGCCCGGCAGCTTCTTCAGCCTCACGTAAGCAAACGATGACGCAAGCTTCAGCAGTATGTCGAGGAAGAGCCCCAGGCCGAATAGCGACAGCGGCGCGCTGTATGCGGGTGTTATGCAAACTGCAAGGTCTGCGCCGGCGATGCCCGTAAAGCACAGCGCAACAACCGCTGCGAGAGCCTTGCCCCTCATGGTTCTAACTTGGTGTCCTGTATTTATATAGTTTCCAACTTCAGACAGATGCATGCAGGATCTTCTCGTATCGCAGATATCCGTGCAGGCGGTAACGATGGCTACACTGCTCCTGACGATACCCCTTGCCATCATAATGACAAACAGGTATTACAGGAAGAGGAGCAAAAGCCTCCTTTTCTGGTCCATAGGGCTCTGGCTTTTTGTCCTTGGCGTTTGGATGGAGGTCATGTTCGCATTCAACATATACTCGGAAGCGATGATAGCCACATATCTATTCATCGTCGCGCTTCTTGTAAATTCATTGGCCCTGGGATCCATTCAGTTCGTCAGGTCCATCAGCATAAGGAGGCTATACTATCTGTTCTCGGCGGCCTCCGGCGCGGCGCTGCTCTACTCCCTGGCTGTTATCCCCACGGGCTACATACTTGTCAATTACGTGGTCGCGCAGCTCCCCCCGCTCCAGATAATAGCCCTATCCTCGGCAATAACGTTCCCCGCAGCGGTTGCGATAGTTCTGATAGCGCTGAGGTCCTACAGGGAGAGGCCGAACCGCAAGCTGCTGAGCATAATATCTGGCGTGGTCATAGTAAGCGTTGCAGGAAGCCTTTACATCGTGCAGTTCCCTGCGTTCCTCTACGTATCGGAATTCATCGGCATACTCCTGCTCTGGTATGGGTTCATTTAAATTAATCAACACCATATAAAATCATGATTCCGTGCTAGATCCCACACTGTTCGACAGGTTTACGATGGGCTTCTCCCTCAGCGTGCATATAGTCATAGCTGTGATAGGCGTTGTCCTTCCCGTACTCATTATCATTTCAGACTATCTTTGGCTAAGGAACAACGACAACTACTACAAGGTGCTATCCGGCAGGCTCACGACGGCTTTCGTCATACTATTCGCGATAGGAACCGCATCCGGCATGCTCGTTGCGATAAACCTGCTCTTCCTTTGGCCTAACTTCATGGCACTTGTGGGGCAGGTGGCAATGTCTCCTGTGTACCTGGAGGTGTTCGCGTTCTTCACGGAATCAATATTCCTTACAGTATACATCTTCTACAGGGACGTGTTTCGCAGCAGATACGCCCGCATCATAGTGATGATACCTGTGGCAATAGGCGCGGCCATGTCTGCCGTGCTGATAACGGTGCTTAATTCCTTCATGAACACGCCAGTCGGCTTCAACATCCCAGTATATCTGCAGAACGGCACCATAACTAATGTCGATCCGTTCGCCGCCTTCTCCGCGCCCGCTGTCGGCATCGAGGTGTCCCATGTGCTCGCCACATCGTACTTCGCGGGGGCCGGGATCTTCGTGGCCTTCTTCGCGCTCATGCTCCTTTACGACAGGGACAAGAAGTTAAGGATATACCACACCAAGGCGCTGAAGGTCTCGTTCATTGTTATGGTCATCGGCGTGGTACTGTCGCTGATCACCGGGGTGTTGTCGATAGAGGGGCTGTACAGCATACAACCCGAGAAATTCGCGGCTATAGAGATGAATCTCAATTCGACCGCCCACGCCCCCGAGATAATAGGCGGCATCTACCAGAACGGCAGCATTTCCTATGCCCTGCTCGTGCCGGATCTCCAGAGCATACTTGCCACGGGAAGCCCAAGCGGCGCGGTCCCCGGCCTGAACCAGTTCCCAAGGAACACCTGGCCCCCGCTGATAATACACGTGCTGTTCGATTTCATGGTCATTGCCGGCGCATGCACCGGCCTATTCCTGTCAATTGTATTCCTTCTCTTCGCGCTCAAGAGGAAGGTCTTCGAGAACGGATTCACCCTTAAGCTCCTGGTACTCTCCGGAATCATCTCCGTGGTACTTCTTGAAAACGGGTGGATGGTGGACGAGATAGGGAGGCAGCCGTGGATAATATACAACGTCATGACCGTATCGCAGGCTGCAAACACCTCCCTGTCGATAGTGCCGATAGCCACGCTTATAGTCGCCATCTACCTGCTCGTGATCCCATTGACGTACCTCGCGCTGACAAGGGTATTCAAGGAAAGGAGGCTTGACAAGGAGTTGTGATCATGGACGCGCTGCTGATAATAAACATGGCAATATTCGCCATACTGTTCCCGCTCTTCGCTATGGAGGCGGGGGCGGCGGGCCTGTATCTCCTGGATTATGCAAAGTACAAAAAGATCCTGACAAACTACATCGGGCTCACATGGGAGATAAGCGGCACATTCCTTGTCTTCTTTCTCGTTGACTTCGAGGCTACATTCCCCAAGATGCTGCCAATTTTGGGCACGATATACCTCGCCCCAATCCTCCTCGGAAGCGCTTTCGTGATCTTCAGGAATGCGTTCCTGGTGTATTCGGAATACGCAAGCAAGTCTTCCATACAGAAGAGCGAAGCAAAGGTCTATGCATTTTCGACGATAACCGCGGCATTCTTCTTCATCTCCATAATGAGCTCCACTGTCACTGGCACAGGGGTAGACCTCAATACGCAGTCGCTGGACCTTCCGATCATATTGTTAAACCCATACAGCATAGCCATCTTTATCGGCCTTGCCGCGATATCACTGCTCTGCGTGCTCGTCTTCTTTGACATATATACGAACGGATACTTCATTGTGGCAGTGCCGGTAGCCACGTTCTCATTCCTGTACGCGCTTCCGGCAGTACCATACCTGTTCAATTCTGCCATAACAGATCTATGGTACCTGAACATCCCGCCTGCGATACTCTTCATGAGCATGATAGTGCTCCACACGAAGCGCAGCAAGTTGGCCAAGCTCTTCGTATTCCCATGGCTTGCAATGAGCTCCGTAATATTCCAGCTCCTGGAGTATCCGTTCCTGTTCGGCGGAGCGGTAAACATAGCCGATTACCTGCCCTCCCAGGCAAGCTCGTCTTACATCGCGCCGCTGACGATAATTGGCGCAGCGATACTGTTGATAGGCCTTGCGGTGCTGCTTTACGCAAGGAATCTGTCAAATAAGAAGAAACATGTAGGCTACAGGAATTACGCCTAGTACTTCCTGTTTACAACGTCGTCCGCAAGCTTCACGATCTTCTTGCTGAACTCTGCATCCTTATTCAGGAGTATCGCGGGCATGTGCTCGCCTATGCTCTTCGGGACTACCTTGTCCTCGGGCAATGTCTCAAGTATGTCCATATTGTAGCCGTTCTTTATCTGCTCGATCGGCATCTCGTATGAATTGGCGCCTACCCTGTTGAGTACCACGCCGTATCTCAATGTGTTCTCCTGATATAGCTGCACCAGCTTGTTGTTGCTCTTGATTGTAGGCTCGTCTGGTGTCGACACTATTATGCTCTCGCTCACGAATTGCGGCAGCGTTGTGGTTATCTCTGGTATAAGTATGCCGGGCGCAGTGTCCATGATTATGTACTCGTAATCCAGGGTGTCTGCCTGCTGCGTCAGGTACAGTATCTGGTCAGGGGACAGGTTCAAAGTTCCCGTTTCGTCGACCCCGGGCAGCACGTCTATGTTCCCCGGGGTGTACTTTATTATCGCGTCGTTAAGCGGCCTTGCAAGGAAAGCCACGTCCTCCCAGCTCATGTAGGGCTCCTGAATCCCCAGATGGTCCGCGACGCTCGCGTTGGAGGGATCTCCATCTATAAGTATTACCTCCTTGCCCAGGCTTGCAAGGGCTATGGCAAGGTTTATCGATACGGTCGTCTTGCCCGCCCCTCCCTTGGTAGATGCAATCCTTATGATTCTTGTTGTACTGTATTTAGGCATCTCCCATTACCACATACAAACTAATGCGCACAATCCTTCAATAATTCAATTACACAAAAGAATTTAAAGTCTTACCGGGCTTGATATTCAATGCCATAAATGGTCTCGAATACAATAAAGGACAGGCAGCCCAATAAAAAAGCCAGGTATTTCCATGACACCATACCTAATAAGGATATCCTCGCAGAAAGGAGGCGTCGGCAAGACCACCGTGGCAATCAACCTGGCCGCTGCTTTCGCGTGGCATGGCAAGGATGTCCTCCTGGCTGATTCAGATGTGATAATAGCCAGCATAGCGGACTTCCTCGGCATGGAGGAACCGAAGGTGGGCTTCAACGAGGTACTATTCAAACAGCTGGAAGCAAAGCAATATTTCGTGCGCTACGAGCCCGGCAACTTCGACGTCCTTCCAAATACCAAGATAGTGGGCAAGTATGAGCCTACGCTTGAGATGTTCAAGCACATAAAGGCACAGATAGACGATCTAAAGTACGACTTCATAGTGGCCGACTCGCCTCCTGGGGTTTTCTCTCCCGCTGCTTCTGCAATAGCTGGCTTTTTCAACCAGGGCGTCATGGTATCGACGCCGCAGGAAACAACCTTGCACAGCAACGAGAAGCTCATGGAGATATATAAAGATAAGACCATAGAGAACGTCATGGTCCTGAACAGGGTAGGCAGCTCAACATACGAGTTGGGCATCGATGCAATAAAGGAACAGTACGGTTTTGATATTGCAGCAGTGCTGCCGGAAGACCCAATAGTGCCGAGAAGCATATTCGAGAAGAAGCCCGCCTATATACTGGACAGGCAGTCAAGGTTCTCGCAAGCAATGGACCTATTGGCAAAGCGTTGGATAGACAACCGGTACTGATCTGCAACTTATATCTCTCTATTGGCACCCAATTATGCGCGGTTCAGGCTAACCGTCCCTATCACAAGTTATAAAGATATTTTATAAATTTATTCTATAAGTATAAGATAAAAGAGCCTTTGGTTCTCTTATAATGTGGCCTTTATGAAACTGCCGTATGTAATAAGAATCTCCTCGAAGAAGGGCGGCGTCGGCAAGACCACGGTTGCAGTTAACCTTGCTGCAGGGCTTTCGGAATTGGGCAGGGATGTGCTCCTTATAGACGCAGATCCCACCAACGCCAACGTCGTGGATTTCCTTGGGCTTCCAGAGCCACGCGTCGGATACAAGGATGTGCTGTTCGACATGCTTGAGGCGAAGCCTTACTTTGTCCGCTATGAGCAAGGCAACTTCGACGTCCTTCCAGGCACCGACTACATAGGCGTTTATGCACCAAATCCCAATCAGATAATAAATCTCGGAAAGCAGATAAAGTACCAGAAACACGATTTCATAATACTCGATACTGCTCCTGGGTTTTTCTCGGCAACAATCCGTGACTTTTACAATCTTTCTCTCATTGTTTCCACGCCCCAGGAACCTGCATTGAACAGCAACAAGAGGCTTACCGAGATCTATAATAGCAATACGATTAAAAACGCCGTTGTTCTCAACAGGGTCGGCGGCTCTGTCTACGAGATCGACATCAATGCCATAAAGGACGAGTACGGCTTTGAAATCGTCGCCATCCTGCCCGAGGACCCAATAGTGCCGAGAAGCATCGCGGAGAAGAAGCCCGCCTTCCTGCTCGACAGGAGCTCTAAATTCTCGAATGCTGTGGCCGAGCTCTCCAAGAACATCAGCGCGAGGAATCCCAAAGATTAATTATTTATTAGGCCAAAGTGTATACGTGTCAATGCCTTATGTGATAAGGATTTCATCCAAGAAGGGCGGCGTCGGCAAGACCACCGTGTCAGTAAACCTGTCCGCTGCATTGGCTTCTTTGGGTAAAAAGGTCATCCTTGTAGACGGGGACCCGACAAATGCCAATGTTGCAGACTTCCTTGGTCTTGAGGATCCGAAAGTCGGGTTCAAGGACATACTTTTCAACAAGCTCGATGCGGAACTGGGCATAATGCCTTATAAGGCGCTGCCGAAGCTGGACCTCCTCTTGGGTTCAGACAACGTAGGCACATACGCCCCAAACTCCGAGCAGATCGTCCACTTCGGCCAGCAGGTGGCAAAGTTCGATTACGATTACATAATCGTGGACACCCCTCCGGGTTTCTTTGTGCACGACCTCGCGCCAATATACAAGGAATCATTGATAATATCGACTCCTCAGGAGCCCACGATAGCCAGCAACAAGAAGCTGTCAGAGATGTACAGCGGCGACGCCCTGCAAAACCACCTTGTCCTAAACAGGGTAGGCAGCAACAGCTACGAGCTCAGGCCCGACGCGATAAGGGAGATGTACGGATTCGATGTCATGGCCGTGCTGCCTGAGGATGAGATAGTGCCCAGAAGCATAGCCGCGAAGATGCCGGCATACCTGCTTGACAAAACGGCCAGGTTCTGCGTCGCGATAGAGGCCCTGGCAAAACGGTACATGTAAAAATCATCTGCGTCAATGCTCTTGCTAAATGGGCCCGATGAGATTTGAACTCATGACCTTTCGATTATCAGTCGAACGCTCTAACCAAACTGAGCTACGAGCCCCTGGGCGCATGATTCGTTATAGTAAAGTTTACTATATTTAATGCTTTTCAGGCTGCTGGTGTGTGCATAGGCAGGGAACCCTTAGGAAAAGCTATTAAATTACTGTATATTAGATCTATCAAGGGATTGATAGGTTGTCAAATCCATATGTCATAAGGATTTCATCCAAGAAGGGCGGCGTCGGCAAGACCACGGTGGCTGTTAATCTATCTACGGCATTGGCAGTACTGGGTAAAAGGGTACTGCTTGTTGATGGAGACCCCACAAATGCCAATATCTCTGATTTTTTGGGCCTTGAAGACCCCAAAATAGGATTCGCAGATATATTATTCAATGAACTTGACGCCGAATCTGGGATTGTTAATTACAAAGAGCTTGGGAATATGGATCTACTGCTCGGTTCTGATAGAATAGGCATCTATGCACCTACAAAGGAGCAAATCATACATTTCGGATACCAGGCGGGGAAATTTAATTACGACTATATAATAGTTGACACCGCTCCAGGGTTCTTTTTGCATGATTTAGTGCCTATATACAAGGAATCGCTTATAGTATCAATCCCGCAAGGTCCCACGATGGACAGCAACAAAAAACTATCTGACCTGTACAATCAGGACATACTTCGAAATCATGTCGTTCTCAACCGCGTCGGTAGCAGCGCATACGAACTCAATGTAGATACCATAAAGCAGGATTACGGATTGGACATAGCGGCCGTTCTGCCTGAAGATCCCATAATACCCCAGAGCATAGCAAAAAGGGAGCCTGCCTACCTGCTGGACAGGACCTCCAAATTCTGTGTTGCGATAGAAAATCTGGCACGGGCGTACACATAGTTAAGAACGTCCTGCCATGCATTGGATTGAATCCATGAAAACACCATACGTCGTGGCGGTGGTCTCCAAGAAGGGCGGCGTCGGCAAGACCAGCATCTCGGTCAACATGGCTGCGGTGCTTGCGTCTTTAGGCAGCGGTGTCCTTCTGATTGATGCAGACCCTGGAAACGCCAACATAATCGACTTCCTCGGCATGGAACAGCCAAAGAAGGGTTTCAAGGATGTGCTGTTCGACATGCTTGAGGCGAAGCCGTACATCGTTCACTACCAACAGGGGAAGTTCGACGTCCTCCCCGGCACGGATTATGTGGGTGTGTATGCACCAACTACGGAGCAGGTAATCCATCTCGGCGCACAGGCAAAGTATCAGGATTATGACTTTATAATAGTCGACAACTCACCAACCCTCTCGTTCTTCGCAGCTGCAGGGCCCTTATTCAACATGCAATTCATAGTATCCACTCCACAGGCGCCTGCCTTGAATGCCAGCAAGAGACTTAAGGAATTATATGAAAGCAATGCGCGCAAAAACTCTATAGTACTAAACAGGGTAGGCGCCTCCCCGTATGACCTAAAGCCTGACGAGATAAAGGAGAAGTACGGTTTTGACATTGCTGCAATACTTCCTGAAGACCCCATAGTGCCCCAGAGCGTCGCTGTGAAGCTGCCTGCATTCCTCTTGGATAGGGAGTCTAAGTATTCAAAGGCAATCTATGAGCTTTCCAGGGTGGTTTATGCGGGCAGGGCCACCCAGTAATAAGCCGTGCCCCCAACTTAATTGGCTCCTGAATCCCCTGGTTCCTCGAGGCTCCGACTCAATGACATGAAGTCCTGCTCCATTAGCGCATGCGTATCCTTGAACCTGAGCGCTGCCGCTGGATGGAAGGTTATGAAGTAGTCTACGCCATCCTTTTTGACTGTCCTGCCGTGGTTCTGGTTGACCTCGCTCATGCCAAGCATCGCACCGCACGCAACGTTACCGAGAAGCACCACGATTCGTGGTTTTATCACTTCAAGTTGCCTGATCAGGAACGGATGGCACAGCTCTATCTCATCATCTGTGGGTATCCTGTTTTCAGGAGGGAAGAACTGCACTGCACTGGTTATGTAGAGGTTTTCTCGCCTGAGCCCAGCTTTCTTCAGCAGTGCTGTAAGAAGCATTCCGCTCCTTCCGACGAATGGCCTTCCCGTGCTATCCTCCGTCCTGCCAGGAGCCTGCCCGAGCAGGACGATCTGTGCATCTAGCCTGCCCTCCCCCGGGACCAGCCTCTTGCTGAGGTTCCAGGAACCTGACTTTGAAGGCAGCATTGCGTACTCGCCGTTTATCACCTTAATCGCCTCCAGTCTAGCTATGTACTCCCGCACGACCGGCATCAGCCTAACGAGGTCCTTGAACTTCAGTTTTATCACTGCTTCATCGTAATTCGCCCATTCATAGCCCTTGTGCTCATAGGATATGACTACCTTCTCGGTATCCGTTTCGGCGAGGAAGAACTTGACGCGCTTAAGGACCTTCTTCTTCCTCTCATAGAAGAAGTACTGCGTCTGGGCCCTGAAGAACGGGACGAGCGAGACTGTGAGCCCCGTCTCCTCCTTTATCTCCCGGATCGCTGCGGCCTCTGCGCTCTCCCCCTTCTCTATGTGCCCTTTCGGAAGGTCGTACTCGCCGTTGCTCTTCAGAAGAAGCAGGAAGCGCAGCTCACTCCCTTTCTTCATGTAAACGAAGGCCCCTGCAGAGAATTGGAACTCCATCTTCAGCCACCAAGAATGCCCTCCGCAAAGCAATACGCATTGTACGCATGGGCCCTGAATGTCGCGCTGTACGCGTACGGGTTGGCGGCGTTCGCAAGGTCGGTATATATCTTATCGTACGAGTTGCACGTGAGGTTGCTGCCGATTATGTAGGACGGCATTATTATGTACACGCCCATAGACGAGAACGGCCGCGTGTCGGAAACGTAAGGCAGCACTGTGCGGAACACGTATTCCTGGCTGTTCTGGTAATTTGCAAGATACACCTGGCCGCTTATGCCTGTATTGCTCATGAAGAGGTAGTATCCACTTATCGACGCGTTCCCTGCCAGTATGGGCCTGGAGCTGATATTCTCGTTGTTGAAGAATGCGACAACCGGGTCCGAGCTTGGTATTGTGTTGTTGAACAGTATGAACACTTCCCCAGTGCCGTTGTTGAGGGTAGTGGCCGATTCGTTCGCATCAAGCATGTTAAGCAGCGATCCTGTATAGCCTATGAAGTACTGGTTGCTGTAATTCACTGGCGTGTACGTCGCGAGATAGGTTGGAGATACGACAATGGCATTCACGTAATCTATGGAGGCCGCAAGGCAGATCAGCGCAAACACAGCCGAAAGGGCAAGTCCGTATCCGTAGTAGCTGTGTTTGATCTGGAACCTCTCGTTCTTCAGAGTTGGTATGTCAAGGCCGTACTTTCCCGCGATAAGCACCATCACTATTATCGTGATGTAGAATATCAGGACGCCTGCAAAGACATGGATCACGAGTATGGCATTGCTAGGCCCGTAGAACAGCCACCCCATGGATATCATCAGCATCCTCAGCAGGTTGAGCGCGAGCAGCATAAGGAATCCGCTGCCGATCCAGGCAAGCTTCCTTACGGTCCTGCCATTGTAGAAGTAGGCGAGCGGGATGAGGAACATGACAAGGCCGATGAGCGCGCCGACCCCTACGCAGGTCTCGCCTATGCTGACGTTGTACCCGTTCGCGCTTATCGTTATCGCCGAATCGTAGGCCATGTTCGCTATGAAGAGCCTTGCTATGTTGTATATGACTACCGTGTTTGCCACCGCGAAGTTCTGATTCTGGCCTATTAACGGCATGAAGAGTATGGGCGACCCGAGAAGAAGATAGAGAAGCAGCACCTTGAACCTGCCGATGTTCCTGGAGCCGAACATAAGAAACGCCATGGCTGCGACCAGGAATGGCAGCAGCAGGAACTCAACGCCGTAGCCTAGGAACTCATAGGACAGGTACAGCCTGAGCCATATGGTTGCGAGGAGGAACACCACGAACGCGGCAACGCCGAGAAGCACGTCCCTGCGTTTTATCGAAACGTCGAACCTGTCCTTGAAGGCAAAGGCCGCAAGGACAGGCGCCATCACCAGCGGCACTATTACATATGTGGCCGGGTCCGTGTCCAGTATGCTGGGCTGCGTGACAAAGGCAATGCTGGCCATTGCCGCCACAACGAGCAGGACAAAAAGAGCGCCAACCGTTTTCTTGTCATACCTCACCGCAACCACCTTTGTCCTCAGCCGATATGGACTTCATCACCTTTCAGTAGTTACTCTTGTCTTCACAGGACAGTCTATAGCTTGGTTTTATGCATATAAATAGGTTTGTTGGCCTACAATCTTTGATGAAAGGCAAAGCGTACAGGTACCTGCCGCACACCGCCGACATGGCGTTCGTAGGGTACGGCACTTCCCTCGAGGAGGCGATAGAGAACTCGGCGCTAGCGCTTCTCTGCATAATGCTGGATACGAAAAGGATAGGCAGGGCCAAGGCCAGGCCCCTGCACCTAAGGATATCGGAGAAGGCGGATACCGTCGAGGATCTTGTATGGTTCTCTCTTCAGGACATAGTCTCGGTGGTCGATTCAAGGAACCTGAAGGCTTACGGGTTCGTGGTCGACAAGATGAATTCGGGAAGGAAATTCTCGATGAGCGGAAGGCTCCTTTACAAGAGGCTGGATGGCGACTACGCGCTCAACAGCGTCAAGGCGGTAACGCCGCACGACCTGCGCGTCGCAAAATCAGGAAGGAGGTTCTCGGTAAACGTCACCGTTGATGTTTAGCCCTTTGCCCCTCGATCCCCCTCACCTTCCCGAGCCGCCTCATATGGCGCTCCTCCCCATTGAAAGGCGTGTCGAGCCATGCCAGCACCGTCCTTTCGGCGTCCTCCGGCCCTATGAAATCGGCGGGAAGAGAAATGACATTGAGGTTCTCGTCCCTCTTCGCCCTTGCAGCCGCATCGGGGCTCCAGCACACAGACGCATAGACGCCCTTGAACTTGTTCGCCGTAACCGCCATGCCGTGCCCGGAGCGGCAGATGAGTATGCCCTTGCCTTTCCTTGCCACGTTCTCGCACAGCTTCTGCGCGTAATCAGGGTAATCGTCATCCTTGTCGTAAGAGAACGGGCCCACATCAACCACGCTGTAGCCTTTGGCCTTGAGAAATTCTATGACGTGCTTCTTCAGCTCGAATCCGCCGTGGTCGCTCCCTACGTATATTACCTCCTCCACGCTTAAGCCATAGCCGAGAGAATGTTTAAAAATGTTCTATGCACCATAGGATATGTGATTATTTGTCCGCTCTAGATCTAATACTAGAAGCCATAGTAGCGATAGTCGTAGTCCTGCTTTTAGTGATAGTCTTCATGTACAATGGCTTCATCTCGAAGAGGAACAGGGTCCAGGATGCCTGGGCACAGATAGACGTGCAGCTGAAAAGGAGGGCAGACCTGATACCTAACCTCATAAGCACGGTCAAGGGCTATGCCGGATACGAGAGGAGCGTCCTTACAAAGGTCACGGAGCTCAGGAGCTCGATAGTAAGCGGAAGCGTGCAGCAGAAGGCGGATGCGAACAACCAGCTCTCCCAGGCGCTCAAGAGCATCTTCGCGGTGGCCGAGAACTATCCCGACCTGAAGGCATCCCAGAACTTCCAGATGCTCCAGCAGGAGCTTGAGGGCACCGAGGATAAGATAGCCTTCGTCAGGACCTCGTACAACGACTACGTCCTAGATTACAATAACGCTATACAGACCTTCCCCGGCAACGTCTTCGCTAACACCTTCCACTTCGCAAGGCAGGACTTCTTCCAGGCGCCTGACGAGGCCAGGGAGCCAGTCAAGGCCGACTTCAGCGACCTCAACGCCCCCGATGCGCCTGCTCCATCCGCACCGGCGCCCAAGGCTCCAAGGCAGCAGCCCAAAGGCCCCAGGTAGGTTCAAGCGGTCTTAGAACATGGCAAGCTTTTTCGATGAGATAGCGAGGAACAGACTAAAGTCGATTCTGCTGATGTGCATCTTCTCGGCGATATTCTTCGCTGTTGTGTACGTCCTTGTGCTATTTTTCGGTGGAGGGCTTCTGGGCATAGGGATAGGCGCAGTCATAATCCTCTTCTATGCGGCATTCTCCTACTTCGCTGGCAGCGCTGTAGTGCTTAGGGTCTCCGGCGCACAGCCTGCGGAAAAGGGCAAGTATCCCGTACTCTACGCTGCTGTCGAGGGCCTTGCGTCGGCCACCCAGATACCTATGCCCCAGGTTTACGTGATAAACGACCCTAACCCGAACGCATTCGCTACAGGAAGGAACAAGAAGCATGCTTCGGTTGCCGTCACGACGGGCCTTCTCTCGATGATGAACAAGGACGAGCTCCAGGGCGTCATAGGCCATGAGATATCGCACATAGCCGACAACGACATACAGTTCATGATGATTGCGGTGATCTTCGCCGGCGCTATAGGGCTCATCGCCGCAATAATACGCAACTCCCTTTTCTTCGGCTTCGGCGGCGGCAACAACCGCAACGGCGGATACATAATGATAATCGCAATCGTGCTAAGCATAATAGCGCCCCTCATCGCCCTGCTCATCAGGCTGGCGATCTCGAGGAGGAGGGAGTACATGGCTGACGCGAACGGCGCAAGGATCACGAGGAGCCCGCAGTCCCTCGCAAGCGCGCTGAAGAAGATAGAGAGCTACATGAAGGACCCCAATGCCACTCCAGTCCAGAAGGCAAACGAGATGACGGCGTCGCTCTACTTCTCGAATCCTCTCAGCGTGAAGTCCGTGATGAATCTGTTCTCCACGCACCCTCCGATCGACGAGCGCATAAAGAGACTGCAGGCAATGTACTGACTGCAAGGATAAAAAAATTAGAACGCCAAACCGATAGGTTCGGCGCCCGGAAAGAGCAATGCCCCTCCCTACATCTTTCTCGTGCTCTGCCACACTCCGATGATGTTCCCTTCCGTGTCCTGAACATAGGCGTTCCATCCCATGTCCATGACCTTCTGCTTCTCCACGATGACCTTCCCGCCAGCCTTCACGACCTTCTGCATCGCCTTGTCTATGTCATCCACGTTTATGGTTATGACAGGCGACTTTATCGCCGGCATCCTCTTCATCATGCCTCCGTTTATTGCCCCTGGCTCCTTCGGCATCCTCGTTTCCTTGTCTACAGCCACGGTGTGCACCATGGTGTACTCGATGTCCGGCACATCCTCGGTCTTCCATCCGAAAACCGAGCTGTAGAACTTCTTCGCCCTCGGCAGGTCCTCTGCGGGTATCTCAAAGTGTACTACCTTATCCATAATTCCACCAAGCAGAATCTGCTGATTGCAGGCTTATATGGCTTCCGGCCTACTTCCCGCTGTTCCTCTCGGAAAGCAGAAGCACGTTTATGCCCGCCGGAGTTATCTCGTAAGGGACGGTGGTGAAGCTATGCTTGGATCCTCGCATCTTCACGATCTCCATCGTAAGGGTCCTGTTGGATCCCTCGTCGCCGCTCGAGTACATGCTTATTATTCCATCGTAGATGAAGAATTCCGGCTGGAACAGCACCCTGCCCTTGTCGGCAACGTCCATCTCTATAGTTATGAGGGCGGTTACCTTGAGCCTCCTCAGCGCCGATACGAGGTCTATGGAGATGTTCCTGTACTCGAAAGGATCTCGTATGAGCAGCTTAAGTATCGAAATCGAATCTATGACAATCCTTGTGGCATGGGATGATTCTATGGCGGATTCGAGCTCCGTTATCATCTCTCCGAAGGCGTACTTGGAGCCCTCACCCTCTCCTCTGAAGTAAGATCTTATGTCACCTGAACCGTACAGTATTAGCTTCTTCTCCGCGACGAGCTTGTCCACGTCTGCAAGGTCGCCAAAGGCCTCCTTTGCGTTGTCAAGTATCATCTCCGGCTTCTCTTCAAGGGAGAAGAGTATGCCCACCTCGCCCTTCAGCGCACCCCTGTAAAGGAATTCGAAGGCAAAGAGCGTCTTGCCGGAACCAGGGCCTCCCGAGAGTATGACCTGATTGCCGCTAGGTATGCCGCCAAAGAGCATCTTGTCTATCCCGTATATGCCTATGCCGATTTTGTCTCTCATGCCATCCCGTATCCTATCTAGAATGATAAATATTTATATAGTATCGTGAGTGCACAATCGGCCATTGCACTCATGCGGAATGCGATTT